>CAJBHN010000715.1 GCA_903952805.1 uncultured Myxococcales bacterium
CGCCGAGATCCGCGCCCTCAATCGCCATTGGCGGGGCAAGGACAAAGCCACCGACGTCCTGTCATTTTCGGCGTGGGAGGGGGAGTTCGTCGTCGGTAACGACCGCTTCCTTGGTGATCTCATCATCGGCGTCGAGACCGCCGCCAAGCAGGCCAGGGAATGTGGTCACAGTCTCGCCGTCGAGATTGGCGTGCTGGTCTGCCATGGCCTGTTCCACCTCGCTGGCCTCGACCATGAGCGAGGCATCAACGAGGCTGAGCGCCAGTTGATGGTCGAGATGAACATCCTCGCCAACGCCGGGCTGCCCGTGATGGCGTCGCTGGCCGGTCGAGGCTGAAGGCCTCAAGCCTGGCGGTAGTGGTCGACGACGCGGTAGCGCGACGAGACCATTCCAAAGACGACAGCGGCGACGAAGGCGAAGGCCGCGAAGAAAAACATCTGGAACGCAATGACGCTCATGCCCGAGCCCGCGATGGCCGATGTGACGGCGTCGTTCTTGACCGCGCCGTTGGCCAGCAGCACCCAGAGGTTGCCAATGGTGACGCTGAGGTTCCAAAAGCTCATCAGCGCTCCCTTCATCTTGGGGGGCGCCTGCGAGTACGCGAACTCCAGGCCCGTGGCCGACACCAGCACCTCGCCGAAGGTCAGCAGGGCGTAGGGGAGCACCTGCCACACAATGGTCAGCGGCGTCCCGGCATCCATCGCGAGTTGCATGGCGCCGACGACAATCCACGCCAGCCCGGAAAAAACGATGCCAACGGTCATGCGTCGCAGGGCGGTCACCTCCACGCCAAGCTTCCGGAGGCTCGGGTAGAGCACCAGGTTGTTGAAGGGGATGAGCAGCATCACGAGCATCGGGTTCAGGGCCTGCATCTGGCTTGGTTGAAACCAATCCGGCTTCACCATCGACCCCGCCTGGATGACCCACGTCGACGCCTTCTGATCAAACAATGACCAAAACGGGGTCACCAGTGCAAAGAGCACCAGCACGCGCAACACCGCTCGCACGCCGTCCACGTCGTCGTCGGGGTGGTGGCCGCGGGCTCGCTCGAGTTGCAGGGCCGCCCCACCACCGCCAAACACGAGCAAGATGACAAGCCCCAGACACAGGGCTGTCACGACCCCGAGAGAGGGCGCCATGGCGACCGCGACGGCGGCACCGACGACGCCAATCGCCGCCAGCACCAGCCCGGGGCGCGCGCCGCCACCCGTGAGCAGCGCGGTGCGGATCACGCGGGAGAATGCGTTTGGGTCCGCGGAGCGGGCGGGCACGATGATGTACTGCTTGCGCCCCAACCACAGCACGACGGTGGCGATGAACATGAGGACACCGGGGACACCGAAGGCGACGCTTGGTCCGGCCTGCTTGAGCAGCAGCGGAATCAGCAGCGAGGCGAAAAAAGAACCGAAGTTGATGATCCAATAAAATGCATCAAAAACAAACTTTGCGAGATGCTTGTTGTGCTGGCTGAACTGGTCGCCAACAAACGACGACACGCAAGGTTTGATGCCCCCCGAGCCGAGAGCAATGAGACCGAGACCAACGTAGAAACCGGGGCGATACCCCTCGAACATCGCCAAGCAGGCATGACCGGCGCAGTAGATGAGGCTGAGGTAAAATATCGTGTTGTACTTACCGATAAACCGGTCAGCGATCCAGCCACCCAGCAAAGGAAAGAAATATACACCGATGATGAAGGTGTGCATGACGTCTTTGGCGGCGGCGGCGCGGTCGGCCTCGGCGACGTCCAGCAGCAGGTACGAGATGAGGAACGTCGTGAGGACGTTGCGCATGCCGTAGAAGCTGAAGCGTTCGCAGCCTTCATTGCCGATGATGAACGGGATTTGCGGCGGCATACGGGCCGCGGTGTCGGTGCTCGTGGTCATCAGGCCTCAAATGCCAGTGGCGGGACGGTGGGCGGCGACGGCGGTATGCAAAAGGGCATGACGGGCATCGGTGCCCGAGACCTGGATCGACGACAATCCCAGGCCATCGACGATGTGCAACAGCAACGACAGCGACGCCGGCAGCTTCTTGCCGTAGTCGTTGGCGCCGGCCGTGGTCCCAATGCCAAGCGCAACTTTGTCGTCGTCGCTCTTGCCGACGGCGACGTAGGCGGCGCGGTCGACGATGGGCAGGGCCCCAAGTTCGCGGCGGAGTGCGTCGATGTCGTCGCGGCCGATGACGTCCTTGCCCAGGTGCAGCCGCAGGAACTTGGAGACGCCGCCGGTGGCCACCAGCGTTCGACCAGCCAGGGCGTCCGCCGGGAGGGGCAGAGGCGCGGTCTGTTGCAGCGTCGCGTCGACGTGGGCGAAGATGTTGGCGTCGACGACGCCGGAGGCGTCCACCAGGGGGTTGATGAGGGTGTCGAGGATCAGGTTGCTGCCGACCTGCGTCGAGCCGCCGTCCTCAAGTCCCTCATGGGTGCCCACCGCGACCTGGAAACTGCCGCCGCCGAGGTCGAGGGTCGCATAGCGACCCGGGGTTTTGAGCAGGTCGCCGAGGGCGCCGCGGAAGCCAATGTCGGCTTCCTCATCACCGCTGAGGACGCGGGCGCGCAGTCCCAGCTCATGCTGAACGCGGGCGACGAAGTCAGCGCCGTTGGTCGCGTTTCTGACGACGGCGGTTGTGATGAGGGGAATGTCCACGACGTTGACGCCATGTGTGGCCGCAACCGCCACCAATTCGCTCAGGGCAGCGACAGCGCGGTCCATGTTGTCCGACGGGATGGGGGCGCCGTTGCCGACGTTCTTGCCGAGGGCGCAGCCAATCTTCTGGTCGACCAGGACCTGCAGCCCCGACGCGGTCTGCCGTGCCACCAGCATCTTGCCCGACGAACTGCCGAGGTCGATGGCGGCGAACGTGGCACCGAGGGGCAGGTGCTTGAGAGCGTGGATGGCCACGGTCTGTCCGGCCCGTTGCTCGACAGGAACAGTCATGGTGGGCGTCTTCGACAGCACCCTGCCAATCATCGCGTACTGCTTGCCCGACAGGTCGGACGCCAATGGCCGCGCGCTTGGTTTTGCCGTGGTCGCAGCAGGTGTCGCAGCAGGTGTCGTCGTTGGTGATGTCGTCGTCGGTGACGTTGAGGTCGCCGTTGATATCGCTGTTGATGTCGTTGTTTGGACCTTCATGCCAATGTCTCGCCGCGCAGCGCTGCAAAAAAACGTTTGGCCTTGCCAGGGGCAGCGAAGCCTTCGACGTCAGCCCGTTGAAAGAGCGCTTCAAAAGCGGCCTTGGCGACATCGACGTCGACGTCAGCAGGGACCTCGAATTCAACCTCGTGGTGAATCTGGTCACCAGGAAAGCGCACCCGATCGAGTTCAAGGACGCCGACGAAGCCCTCGGGGAATGCGACGTCGACGCGGGTCCGCTCGGTGACGAACTCCCCCGCGAGCCGCAGCGGCTCGGTGCCGATGGCGGCGCGCATGGCGGCCACCAACGCACGCCGCGCTGGTGTCGACGACGAATGGGATTCCAGCAGTGCCAACGCCGACATCGGCGAAGCATGAAGACCCGTGACGTCCTGGGCGTCGACGACGATCTCCTCCTCGGGGACGTGGCTCAGGGTGAGATCGGCGGACTTCAACGCCGGGCCCTTGGCGGTCAAATAGACCGTCGTCTGCGACGGCGACGTCTCCTCGCGAATACGCAAGACAAAGCGGCCCGCGTCGAGGGCGGCGCCCGGCGTGTCCAGGAACTGGTTGCGCTGCATGGCGGTGAAGGCAGGCAGCCCATTGGCAGCCGTGCAGATGCGCATGAGCGCCGCCAGGTCGCGGACGCGACGCTTGAGTTCAACCTCGGTACCCGTCGGTGTTGCCATCAGCCGATGGTACCCCCGACCAGGGCCAGCACCAAGCGCCGACATCGTCCGCACACCACGTCGTCCGCGGCGTCAGCTGCTGCGTCCATGTCGTTACGCTGGCGCCTTCAGCGCGGGGGCTTGTTGCCGGTGTAGCGGTCGAGCCAACTCAGCACTTCAGCGTGCCAGCGCTGGCTGTTTTGCGGCTTCAAGACCCAGTGATTCTCGTCGGGGAACATGAGCAGACGGGCCGGCACGTTGCGGCGTCGCAAGGCGGTGAACGTGCTCATGCCCTGGGTGTCGACGACGCGGAAGTCGTTGGCGCTGTGGACCACCAGGGTTGGCGTTTTCCAGTTGGCGACGAAGTCGATGGGGTTGTGCTTGAGGAAACCCTCGGGCTTCTCCCACGGTGTGCCCCCATGTTCGTACTCGGGAAACCAGAGCTCCTCGGTGTCGTAGTAGGCCATGCGTTCGTCGAGGTTGCCGTCGTGGCAGACGAGCGCCTTGAAGCGATCGGTGTGGCCGTTGATCCAGTTGATCATGTAGCCGCCGTAGGAGGCGCCGAGCGCCGCCACATTGTTGCCGTCGAGCCAAGGGTACTTCTGGACGGCGGCGTCGAGTCCCTTCATGAGGTCTTCGTAGGGTGCGCCGCCCCAGTCGCCGCTGATGGCGTCGGTGAAGGCTTGGCCGTAGCCGGTGCTGCCATGGAAATCGATGAAGATGGCCGCGTAGCCGTGGCCAGCGTAAGCCTGCGGATTCCAGCGGTAGTGAAAGTGGTCGCCAAAGCTCCCCTGGGGACCGCCGTGGATGAGGAACGCGACGGGAACCTTGCCGCCAGTGAAGTTGGCGGGCTTCATGACGTAGCCGTAGACGGTCTCACCTTTGGCGCCAGCAAAAGAGAACTGCTCGTACTCGCCCCAGGCCAAGGCCTCGACGCGTGCTGCATTCAAGTGCGTGACCGCTTTCTCGTCGGTGCCGTCGAAGGCCATCGACCAGACCTCGGTGGGCGACGTCAGGGTGTCGCGCAGGAACATCAGGCGCTGACCGGCTGTCACGGGGCCTGCATTGGTGCCCTTGGCAGCCAGCAGGCGTTCGGAGCCGCTGTGCACGTCGATGGAGAACAGCGCGTGGTTGCCGATGTGGTCGGCGCTGGTGAAGATCGTCTGGCCATCTGCGCTCCAGGTGATGCTGGATGCCGAGCGGTCCCAGGCTTCGGTGATGACGCGTTGCTGCTTGGTCTTGACGTCGTAGACGCTGATGCGGGTGCGGTCGCTCTCGAATTGGGGCCGCTTCATCGCCAGCCAGGCCAACGTGCTGCCATCCGGGGAAAAGCTCGGCGTGCCGTCCCAGGCCGCGTTGGCTGAGGTGATGTTGGTGACGACGCGGGCACCGTCGACATCCACCAGATGAATGTCGGAGTTCGTCGACCAGGCAGCCTCGCGTCCCACGTTTTTGGTGGCGAAGGCGACCAGTTTGCCATCGGGCGAAATGCTCGCTTGCTCCATTCCCAGAAACGGCGGTTCGGGGGTGTCGGCGTCCATGCCCTTCATCAGATCGAGAGGCGCCGACGGCTGCGACGGCGACCACACGAACAGGTGCGCACGTTTGCCGTCTTCCCAGCTGTCCCAATGGCGGAACATGAGCTCGTCATAGGCCCGGGCCTTCACCTTCGATGTGGCGGTGGCCTCATCACGCTTGGCGGTTTCATCGAGGGAGACGGCATCAAGGTAGATGTCCATCGTGAGCAGCAGCCGCCGGCCATCCGGGAAGACGTCGAAGCCGTTGACGTCGACGGGGAGCTTGGTGACCTGAAACGCCTCGCCGCCATATAACGAGACGCCCCACACCTGTGATGAGCCTGAGCGGCTCGACAGCAGGTAGATGATCTTGCCATCGGGACTGAAGCGCGGGCTGCCATCGTTGTCGGGATGCGACGTCATCCGCCACGCCTCGCCGCCAGCAGTGCGGGCCATCCACACGTCGGTGCGACCCTTGTTCGCTTCCACATCGGTCTCACGAACCGTGAACGCCACCAGCTTGCCGTCGGGAGACGCTACCAACTCTGACACGCGCTGCATGGCGAGCATGTCGTCGACGGTGACGCCGCGCTTGGCTGCCGGGGCCTTGGCCGCGGACAGGAGGGGGAGGACGGCCAGGGTGGCCACGAGGACGATGGCTCGACGCATGGGTGTGGCCTACGACTGTCCGGCCGAAAGAGGAAGGCCGGACATCACGCCCGGCTCAGAACAGGGTCAGCTGTCCGTCGCCTCTCTTTGGGGCTGACGGCGGCACCGTCTCTATTGGGTCCGTCGCCGTCGCCGTCGCCGTCGCCGTCGCCGTCGCCGTCGCCGTCGTTGCGGGCGGACCCGGGAGGGCCGACGCCAGCAAGGCGTTGAAGGCGGCCTCATCAAGGATGGCGATGGGGGCGGCCTCAGCGATGAGCCTTTCGGCTGCCTTTTGCTTGGCCGATGGCGCGCTGCGGTCGCCGCCTACGACGAGGTGCGTCAACGTTCGAGTGACCGACGACGGCGTTTGCGCACCCAAGGACCGAACGGTGGCCTCGGCGGATTTGCGATCCTGCTGCAGAGCCCCGGAAAACACGAAGCTCAGTCCCGACAGGGGGCCCTCGCCGGCGCTTTGGGCCTCCGTGCCCAGGGTGACGTGCTCCAACAGGCCGTCGATGATGGCGCCGTTGTCGACGAGGCCTGCCTTGATGGCGGCGCCGCTGACCTCGCCCAGGCCTTTGATGGCCGACAGCTCGGCGTGGGTGGCGTCCCGCAGGCGGGGCATCGTCTCAAAGCGCCCCGCGAGGGTGCGGGCCACCGTCTTGCCAAGGCCTTCTATGCCGAGGCCTCGCAACAGCACGTCAAGCTCGAGCCGACGGGTCTTGTCGATTTCGGCGAGCAGTTTGTCGGCGAGCGTGGGGCCGAGTCGCTCCAGCGACGTGAGCTGGGCTGCCGTCAGTCGGTAGAGGTCGGCCGGCGTCTTCACCAGGCCCGCCTCGACCAGTTGTTCCGCAGCGCTCTCGCCGAGGCCAATGATGTCGACGTTCTTTGCCCAGTGGATCACACGGCCGATGGTGGCAGCCACGCAGGTCGTGGGGGCACTGCACATCAAGAAGTCCCCCTGCATGCTGACAGGGGCATCGCATGACGGACATCGCTCGGGCAGGGCAATGGTCGTGTCTCCCGGGGCCAGCACCCGCTCCACCTGGGGAATGACGCCGCCACGTCGCACCATGGCCACCCGGGCCCCGATGCTGAGGCCGAGTTTGTCGACGAAGCCGCGATGATGCAGCGTCGCCCGGGTCACGGTCACGCCAGAGAGCTCGACCGGGTCGACGACGGCGACCGGGGTGATGGTCCCCGTACGTGCCACCTGCCACTGCACCGAGCGCAACACGCTCTCGCCCTCCTCGCCCTGGAATTTCCAGGCCATCGCATAGCGGGGGTGGTGGCTCGTGGCGCCCAGCCGTTCGTGCTCCGCAAGCAAATCGACGACGACGACCACGCCGTCGGTCTCAAATGGCAACTCAGCGCGGCGGTCGGCGACAGCGTCGACGGCCATCTTGACCAGGTGCTTTGGGGCAACCGCCTGGGGAATGGGCGGAAAGCCCAGGCCCGCCAACAGCGCCAGCTTCTGCTGATGCGTCGTCGCCGTACTGCCGCGCAGGTCGTACGCGAGGAAGCTCAGTCCGATAGCCCGGGTCTTTTGCGGGTCCTTGTGACGCAGGGCACCGGCGGCGACGTTGCGAGGATTCTTGGGGGCGCCGTCGAGGTCGCCCGCATCGTTCTTCAACTGCTGGAAGCGCTGCACCGACAAGAAGACTTCACCACGCACCTCGACGGGACCGGCAGCCAGGCGTCGAGGTACCCCCCCAATCGTGCGGACGTTGGCTGTGACGTTTTCACCGAGCTCGCCGTCGCCGCGGGTGGCGGCCAGCGTCAGCCAGCCGTTGTCGTCGTAGTGCAGGGAACAGGCGAGGCCATCGATCTTGGGCATCGCCACGACGTCGCCGTCGAAGTCGCCCGTCCAGGCAAGCAGCGTCGCCTCGTCGTAACACTTGTCCAGTGAACGCATCGGCGCCTGGTGTCGGACCGCCCTCTCGCCGTCAGGCAACGGGCCCAGGTGCTGCAAGACCGGGCTGTCGGGCCTCTTCGACTGCAGGTGTCGGCACAGGGCGTCGAAGGCCTGGTCGCTGATCTCGGGCTTGGCATAGACCCAAGAGAGGTCATTGTGCTTGGTGATGGCGGCTTCAAGGGC
>CAJBHN010000716.1 GCA_903952805.1 uncultured Myxococcales bacterium
CGCTCAATCGCGACGACGCCACGGCGCCGCGGGCGCCATAGGCGCACAGCCGCCACAGCCCTCGACGGTCGCTGGCCATCACCCGCGTGGCGGCATGCAACGAGGCGCCTTGACAACGTCCTCGACCAGCGTGCCATCGTGTCTCGTCGCCCGTTTGGCGGGCGCCCGGGCAAGCCGCGCGCGCTGCTCATCTCCCTCGAAGCCGACTTCGGCACCTGAACGCGCTGCCCCTCGACGCGGCTCGGGCAACACCATCCGCGGTGGTGTCGCCGTGGACGGTTGAGAACATTCAGCGCTTTTCGACGGTGCATTCCCCTTCGCCCATGCAGCGCGGCGGCGTCGCGGGGCACCTTCGCCGAGGGGCCCCGCCTCGAGGTGCTGTCGACGTCGGCGCGGGCCCGGTGCCCGCCGCGCGGGGATGCAGGCCCGCAGGTCTCAGGGGCGGGCCGCAACAACCGTGGTGTCGCCGACGATGACGATGTCGTCGCCGACCACGGTGACGTCGTTGGGGTTCAAGATCGGCGCACCCGCGAGGGAAACCGTGCTGCCCGCGGGCAACGCCCCCGACAGCAACGGGTCGCCCACCACGTAGCGGCTTTCGAAGGTGACGAGGTCAACCCGGCGGATGGTCTGCCCACCGGTCTCGGCGACGTAGAGCACGGGGACACCGGCCTCGACGCGCCCGCCCAGACCCGCCGGAAAATTGAGCAGGGCGAAGTCGGCGCTGCCGTCGGCGGAACCTTGAAAGCCCGGTGAGCCCAGCACCACGGTGCTGGTGCCGCCGTCGACGTCGATCTCGCGGATCACGTGGTCTTCGTTGTCGGCGACAAACAGTCGACCATCCACCAAGGCCAATCCAACCGGCAGCACGAGGTCGGCGCTGACGGCGGTGACGGTGCCGTCGTCGAGGTCGACAGCGACGACGCGGGCGCCGGCACTCTCGACCATGAAGGCCACGCCGCGGACGTCGTCGACGGCGATCTCCCAGGGGTCGTTGAGGCCGGTGCCGATGGTGGTGACGGTGCTGGTGCCCAGGTCGAGGGACCGCAAGGCGTTGTTGCCGGTATCAACGATGAACAGGGTGCTGCCGTCGGCCGACAGTGCCAGCCCCGAGGGGAACGCCAGGCGGGCGGTGGCGGCGGGGCCGTCGACGTTGCCGGCGACGTCGGGGCCGCCAAGGACGGTGGTCGTCAGGCCCGACGAGAGCTCGACCCGGCGGATGGCGGCGTTGAAGCTGTCGCTGACAAAGACCGCGTCGCCGTCAGGGGTCCCCACCACGCAGGCGGGCAGGGAGAAGCGGGCGTCGGGTCCGGCGCCGTCCTGGTAGCCGTCGGCACCGACGGGGCCAAAGACCCGGGTGACGGTGCCATCAAGGCCGATGCGCACCATGACGCCGTCGAGGTCGACGCCGACGACGTCGGCGCCGTCGCTCAGAAACGGCGCGAAAAAACCCACCGGCAAGCGGGTCACGGTACTGATGGCGCCACTGCGCACGTCGACAGCGCGGATGTGGCCGTCGAAGCCGGCGACGACCAGGGTCTCGCCGACGAGGCTCAGGGCCTGGGGTGAGTCGAGGGTGCCAGTGTCAAAGGTGCCGTCGTCGCTGCCGGCCACGCCGGGTTGGCCGGCGACGTGGGTGACGGCGCCGCTGTCGATGTCGACCACAGCGATGCTGTGGTGAAACGTGTCGGCGACGTACAGGGACGTGCCGTCGAGAAACATCGACCCCGGGCCGTCAAAGCCCCCCGCCAGGGTCGTCGTCGTCCCTGTGCCCTGATCGAAGACGCGAATGACGTCGTTGCCGCGGTCGGCGATGAACACGCGGCCATCAGCGGCGACTTCGACGTCGTGAAACAAGAAGGCGAAGCGGCTGGTGGCGGCGTCGCCGTCGACGTCGCCGGGGGACGAGCATGAACCGGCCACGGTGCTGACGTCGCCGCTGTCGAGGTTGGCGCGCCGCAGGCAGGGGCCGTCGCCAAACCAGACCACGGCGTTGTCGTCTGGGTCGCTGGCGAGGCCGCGGGGACCGTTCAAGCGCGCCTCGTCGCAGCCGCCGTCGGTGGCGCCGACGGCGAGGGGAAAGCCCGCCACCGTCGCCATGCGCCCGGTGGCGGGGTCGAACTGGCGCAGGGTACCGTTAAAGATATCGCTCACGATCAAGCGCCCATCGTCGCGCCGGGCCAGGCCGCCAACGCCGTTGGTGCGCGGTGCCGGGCCGTCGACGTAGCCAGCACCACCCTCGCCAGCCAGCACCCGCAGCACGCCCCGTTGGGCGCTGCTCGCCGCTGGACCATGTTCCACGGGCAGGCACACGGCCGCCGCCGGACCGTCGACGACGGGGCCACCGCAGGAACACCCAAGGACGCCGTGGAACACACCGACCAGGAGGACAAACACCGACATGCGCATACTTCTGTGTGCAGCAGGCGCCGCAGTCCTTCAAGCGGGCACGGGACCGCCGCTCAGGTCTGCCCGTCGCCAAGGACGATCAAGATCGCGAAGGCCGACAGCAGTGCGGGGTCAGCTGCAGGGCATCTTTCGGAGGGACGACGTGAACTCGGCGACGTTGGCGACCAGTCCTCGTCGAGCACCTCCTGGTCGACGGGACGTTTTGCGATTCGGCGCGGCGGTTCGGCGCGGCGCTCAGCCGTGGACGGCGAGGAGGAACACGACGATGCCGAAGACGCAGATCATGGCCGCGGTCTCGACGATGTTGACCTGACCGTCGTCCTGGATGGCCTTCCACAACAGCAGCATGGGCGGGAAGGCGCCGACGATGCTGGAGCGCTGCCGCACCCTCCTCGCGCGCGACGGACACCACGATGACGTCACGTTCGTCGTCGACGACATCCGCCAGTTCTCCGCGCCGCACAGCTTCGACGTCGTCGTCGCCAACTTCTCTCTGAACGTCTTCGCCCTCGCCGAAGCGCGTCGCGTCCTCGCGCACCTCGCCACGCAAGCGGGGAGCGGCGATGGGCCCTCTCAGGAACTTTCACAAGTTTCCTGAGGGGGTTCATTCTTTGGCCCTCAAGAAACTCGATCAGAAATTGGCAGACA
>CAJBHN010000717.1 GCA_903952805.1 uncultured Myxococcales bacterium
ACGCCAACTGCGATGGTGAAGACCTGCCGGCCCTGGGGGACGACCGCTTCGCCGAGGCCCTTGGACTCATCGACGCCGACGAGGATGGCGAGGTCTCGCTGGACGAGTTCCAGGCTGCCTGCGCCGAGGGCGCCCTGCTCCTCGACGGCCAGCCGGGCGTGGTCTCGACCCAGGCACGTTGCGGCGGCACCAGCGCCTGTCGCGGCATGGTGTTGCACCCCTGGAACGAGCTCTTTGTCCATGACTGCCGTGGCGTGAACTATTGCGCCGGCTGGAGCTGCACCGAGACCGCCGTCGATCAGGGTCGCGACGGCGAGACCGCCTACGCCGAGGGCAACTGCACCATGTGTCACGCCGGCGACGAGCCCGGCTTCCTGGTGCTCGTGCCCGAGGGCGGCGACGTCGACGTCACTGTCAGCACGTTCTTTCAGCGGTCCGACGACCGCTTCCGCGCCGCCATCGCGTTTGGTGTGTCGGGCATCTCGCCCGCCGATGTTGCCTTCCGCAACATGCCCCCCCACTACGAGGTGCTGTCCCGCTCCGAGATGGATGCCGTGATCGGGTACATTCGCACCCAGCCGCTGTCGGGCCTGGCCTACGTGCTGGGTGACGTCGACCCCGACACCCAACCGGGCGAAGGCGAAGGCGAAGGCGAAGGCGAAGGCGAAGGCGAAGGCGAAGGCGAATGAGCCGATGACTGTGCCAGCGACGTTCCTGAAAAGCGGGCCTCGTCCGCTGGCTCGTGACGCCGTTGGTCTTGGCTTGCGTCCGGTGCATCTGGCGGCGATTCGTGAGTCCCCGCCGGACATCGATTTCTTCGAGATCATCGCCGAGAATTTCCTGGGCCGCAGCGAAGCACCACGGCGAAACCTTGAGGCCATCGCCGCGCGATATCCCGTCGTGGCCCACAACGTCTCCCTCAACCTGCTGGGCACCGATCCCCTCGACTTCGGCTACCTGCGTCGCCTGCGCTCCCTCGTGGAGCAGCACCACATGCCGTACGTGACGGACCATCTGTGCTTCTGTGCCTCCGAGGGCACCCACCACCACGACCTGCTGCCGGTGCCCCTGTCGTCGTCGCTGGTGGGCTACGCCGTCGATCGCATCCGGGCGGTACAAGACGCCCTGGGCGTGCCCTTTGGCATCGAGAACGCATCGACCTACCTGCGCTTCAAGGACGACGACCTCACGGAACAGGAGTTTTTGCGTCGCATCGTCGACGGCGCCGACTGCGGTCTGTTGCTCGACGTCAACAATGTCTTCGTCGCCAGCGTCAACCACGGCTTCGACCCCCATGCCTGGCTGGATGCCGTCCCGTGGGAGCGGGTGTTCTATGTGCACCTGGCGGGCCATCTGCAGCGTCCCGACGGCCTGCGCCACGACACCCACGACCGGCCCGTCGACGACGACGTCTGGGCCCTCTACCGCGAAGCCTGGCGCCGCGGGGGCCCCTTCCCCACCCTGCTTGAGTGGGACGACCACATCCCGCCCCTCGACGTCGCCGTTCGCGAGGTCCGCCGCGCCATCGAGATGCGTCCATGAACGACGCGCCACCACGAGCAGCAGCAACGCCGCCGGCCTGGTGGCGGTCATTGCAGGATGATGTCGGTCGCTTCCTGCGCTCCCCCCTCGAGGTGGATGGAGGACGCTTCCACTCGCCCCGGGAGGCCGCCGCCGCCCTGCACCCTCGCGTCGTCGACGACGGACCGGGACCGGGGGCCGCCGCGCGCCTGGCCCTCTATCACGAGCAGTATTGGATGCGGCTGTTTCACACCCTGCAGCAGACGTTTCCCCGCGCGGCGCGGGTGACGGGATACTTCGCGTTCAACCGCCTCGCCGCCGCCCACTTCGCCACCAGCCCTCCGCGCAGCGCCGACCTCGCCGACGTCGGCCGCGGCTTTTTCACCAGGCTTCAAGCCGTCCTTGACGGGTTGCTGGTGGCTGACGCCCGGGCCCGCGCCCCCCACGGCGTCATCGATGCCCGGCTGCCCTCCCTCATCGACGGTGGTGACGACCTGGATGAGTTGGATGACCAGCTCCGCGCCGTGCGCGCCGTCCTGCGGAACGTCGACGTCCCCTGGTCGATGCTGGCCCAGGCCCTGGCCCTCGACGAGGCGTGCCGGCGCGCCTTCGAGGCCCCCACCGCCCCCCGCTGGACCATGACTCCCGAGGTCATCGCCGGGGTCCGCGCCTCGCGCCTGGGCGTGCGCACAGCGGCCTCGTTCTCCCTCGTGCGCGTCGACTGGCCCGTCGAAGCAGCGGCCGCGATCACGCCCTCGCTCCCCGAAAACGCCCTCGCCAACGCCGCCGACGCTGACAACGGACCCGAACCCCCGGCGCCGTCAACGACCCGCCTGCGGGCCCCCATCCACCACGTCATCGTCGCCCGCGAGGGTGGTGTCGCCCACGGGATCGTCGACCCGGTTTTTGCGCGCCTGTTGTTGCGGATGCGCCACAGCCGGTTCGATGACGCGGTCCGCCATATCGAGCAGCAGTTTCCACCAGCGGCGCTGGCGCACCTGCAAGCATCGTTCGATGGCTTCGCTGCTGGTGCCGCCGACAACGGCTGGTGGGTCGGGACCACCGCCTGACTGACCCTCCACCCCGCTGACGGCCAAGCGGCACAACGCCGCCGTGCCCCTACCCTCGTGGACCCCGGGCCGTGGCATCGTGGGGGCGGAGTTCACCATGACCCAGCCGTCCCTCGATCGTCGCCATCTCCTTGCCGGCCTCGCTGGCGCCGTCGTCGTCGCCCAGGCCGCCAGCGCCCAGAAGGAGCCCAAAAAAGATCCCCACGCCGGCCATCTGATGCCCGCCATGGATGCGCCCCCGGCCACGCCGCCGTCGCCGAAGATCACGGCCATCGCCGCCGGCACCGCCGACTGTGAGAAGGCGGGACGGGCCTGCCTCGCGGCCTGCACCGAACACCTCGCCGCCGGGATGGCGATGATGGCACCGTGCCAGCGGGCGGTGATGAACATGCTCGCCGTCAGCAGCGCGATGGCCGACGTCGTTGGCTTCCGCAACGCCGACCCGAAGAACATCAAGGCCCTCGCTGTCGCCTGCGCCCTGTTCTGTCGGACCTGCGAGAAGGCATGTGAAGCCCACGCAGACCACCACGCCGAGTGCAAGGCCTGCATGGAGGCCTGCCGCGCCTGCGCCACCGCTTGCGAGGCCCTCTGAGCAGCCTCAGGTAGCGAGCCATGGGCTCCCATTCCCTCCCCATCATCGAGGTCACCGCCGCTTCCATCGACGCTGACGGCTTCTTCTGCCGCATGAGCAAGATGAAGACGGCGGGCAATCAGCAGAAGCTGGCCTGGGCGAAGGAGCGCTTCGACGAGGAGCTTGGCCTCACCCTGCTCGGCGAAGGCCAGCGGGGCTTTGTCGAGGTGATGCCCGGCGAACAGTGCTGGCGGCCCATCACAGCCGACGGCTGGGACGTCATCCACTGCCTGTGGGTGGTCGGCACCTCCAAGGGCCACGGCGCTGGTGCCGCCCTCCTCGAACAGGTGCTCACCGGGGCCCGGGCCCGACGACGCCACGGGGTCGCTGTTGTCACCCGCGAGAAGAACTGGGTGACCCCCCGCTCGTTTTTCGAGCACCACGGCTTCACCGTCGTCGACGAAGGCGTCGACGGCTTCGTGCTGATGGCCCTGCCGTTCTCCAAGAAGCCCCCGGCGCCGCGCTTCGTCACCGACGACTGGCAGGGGCGCCTTGCCCACCACCGCAAGGACCTGGTGGTCTTTCGCACGGCCCAGTGTCCGTACATCGATGACGCCGTCGCTGGCGTCGTGGCCGTCGGCAAGGAGCTCCACATCCCGGTCCACGTCGTCGAGTGGCGCAGCGCCGCCGAGGTCCGGCAGTCCGCGCCGAGTCCGTATGGCACCTTCGCCGTCGCGCTTGATGGCAAGCTCTTGACGTCGACGTGCGAGCTGCCGGCGGCGTTGCGCAAGAAGATCGCGGCCGCCCGGGCCTGAGGCCCGGTCGACGACGGCGCGCGGATGCTTGTTCAGCGCTTCTCGGCGGTGCATTCCCCCTCGCCCGTGTGGTGCACCAGCGTGCGGCTGAGGGCCCCGACGAAGTCCCCCAGGGACAGCACGTCGGAGGCGCCGCCCACCCCATATTGGTCCGCCGGCAGGGACGTGAGGTCGACGGCGTTGAGTTCGCCGATGTCGATGACGTCGTCGTCGTTGCTGTCGGCGGCCATGATGGCCGACAGGCGCAGCACGGCGTCTTCGCTGGCAAGGTCGTCGTAAAAGAGGTGGTCGCCGTGGATGGTCAGCTGCCACTCGCCGGCACCGCCTGGAGGCACCACCACCCCGAGGCTGCCGTCTTCGAGTTCGCAATCGACGTAGCGGGTGTTGGTGCTGAAGCCCCAGGCGAAGGTCTTGTCGACGTCGTTCTGGCTGACGCTGCCTTCGACAAAGACCGAGAAGCCCTGGGCCTTCATGAACTCGACGTCGTCGCTGGCCGCGTTGCCGCCGAGGGTGGCGTCGGTGGCGGGGCCCACAGCCACCGAGATGTCCTCGTAGCGGCGGGCCTCGAGGCCCGTCAGGGTGGCCACCTCGGCGGGCCCGGCCTCGTGGAGGTCAAAGACCACGGGACCAGCGACTTCGCCGCCAACCTTGCCGTCGGCGCCGTTCACCGTCATCTCGGAGAAGGTCACGAGGAATTTGCTGAAGGCGACGCTGCCGCCGTCAGCGAAGAATTCCGACGGGATGGCGGTCTCGATGAAGTCTTCACCGAAGGTGGTGATGGCGAGGTCACCGCCGCCGCAGCCGGTGGCGGCGGTGGTGGCGACTGCGGCGACGAGGGCCAGGGAGCGGGGGCGAAACATGGCGGACTCCAGAGTTCGGTGCTGTTGGTTCAGGGTGTTCGTGATGGACCGATGAATCGCCGAATCAGGGCAGCAGTTCCACGTGGTACGTCGACGACGCCCGGATGGCGCGACCGACGGCGTTGTCGGGTTGGGAGCCCGGTGGCGGGGCGGTGGGGACCACCGGTGGGCTCTGGGCGGGGAAGGCGTCGAAGTCGACACGGCCGAGGAGGCCAGCCAGGTCAACGTGGACGACAAGGGCGCCGTCGCCGCCCAGCTCCACGTCGACAGGGATGCCCTCGATGACCTCGGGAGCCTGGACCACGAAGCGGAAGCCCACGTCGGTGCCGTCCCGGCTGGCTCTGCCCTCCAGCAGCAGGGCCCCATCAGGGCCGGCGTCGGTGCACAGGGTGATGCTGGCGGAGCCATGATGGCCGCTGATGCCGTCGCCGACAGGCATCGTCGTCGCCGTCGTCGCCGTCGTTGCCAGCAGGTCGACCACTGTGGTGCCGGTGACCTCGCCCATCAGGCCGCCCTCGTCGTAGTGGCCGGGGTGGGCCCGGGCCGACGAGAACGACAACAGCGCGTCACGCACCTCACCAACCGATGGCCAGCCCCGCGGGAGACGAGAAGGTTGGGTCGACGCCAGCACCGCCTCCCCGGCGTGGGTCTGCAGCTGCTCGATGCACAGGGAGGCCGCCGTCACCGTGACGACATATCCACCCGTGCTCTGCAGCCCCTCGAGGCCGACGCCGTCGATGGCCACCGTCAGGGCAATGCTCTGGGGGGCCGGCGCGTCGTCACATCCCGCCCCGCTCGCCGCTACGAGCATCCCTGTCGCGATGGCACCACCCAGACCGAGACATCGGTACCCACGTGAAACAGCCATCGTCATCCTCCACCGCAGCATCAGCCACATGAATCACCAACCCACCGACAACGACGCCGACAGAAAGCGCGGCCCGCCGCTGGTGACATGCCGCGCGGGCAAACCGCTGCCGCTGCCGCCAAAGGCGCTGAAGTCCGAAGCGTAGACGAAGGCCCCATCGACGACGACGGCGTCGAGGATGTTGCTGGCCTCGACGGACACGCTCAGGCGACGCCAGCCCACCGAGGCCGAGCCGTCGACGACGAAGATCGCCGGCGAGACCTCGGCCAGGGGCATCGGTCGCGGACCGACCAGCCAGGGGTCGACGTCGACAGCGACCACGACGTCGTCGCCGCCGACCACGGCCACCGCGTGCCGCCAGATGAATTCCAGCCGCCCCACCAACGGCGGGGCATAGGGCACGGTGCTGCCCAGGGTGGCGCCGGCGCCGCTGGTGCTGCCCAGCTGGTCGAGGACCCGGGCGGACACCGCCGTCCAGGCGGTGCCGATGGTCAAGCCGGGCAGGACGGCGTCGGCGGCGACGGTGGCCGAAGCCGTGACTCCCGTGCGCAGGGTCGGACCGAGGAAGAGGTTGCGGGCGGCGACGTGGTCAAAGACCCGGTCGCTCTCGACATGGGTGATGAAGGCTGTGACCCCGAGGTCGATGCCATCGTCGGTGCCATCGTCGAGGCCGTTGCCGACAACGACGCGGGCCCCGAGGTCGGCACCCCGGGTCTTGGTCAGCTGGGCCACCTCAAGGTCGCCGAGGCTGCGGCCCTGGGGCGTGCGGAATCCCTCCCCCGCAGCGACGCTCAACACCAGCGAGCCGTTGTCGGCATCGATGGCGCGCCATCCCACCATGAGGCGCGGGGCCAGCACGGTGCCAAAGGCCAGGGCGGTGGAATCGCTGTCGTCGTCGGGGGTCTTGTCGATGGCGGCCACGAGGGTCTCGGTGCGCAGCCCGCCCCGCACCACGAGCCCTGGCAGCACCACGGCCCGGGCTTCGCCGAACACGCCGATATGGCCCAGGGTCAGGTCGGCGTCGACGTCGGTGCCGTCGGCGATGACGTCGTCGCCCCGCAGGGCCAGCCGCTCTTGCCGCTGGTGGACATTGTCGAGGCGGTTGCGGGTGCCAAGCGCGAAGCCGATGGGGAGGCCGAACAGCGCCACCCGGCGCCCCACCTCGAGGTCGAGGCCGCCGATGGTGGCCGTGTTGCGTTGGCGCACCCGATCACCCTCGTCGCGCAACAGCGCGCCGGTGAAATTCTGGACCAGGTCGTGGTGGTGAAACGCCGACCACAGGCGACCGTCGATGTCGAAGCCGCCGTCATGCATCGACACTGTCGCCGAGGCCTGGGCCCGGCGGGTCTCGCCCCCCTGCTGGTCGTCGTAGACGTCGAAGGGCCCCACCAGGCCGGCATCGACGTCGCTTTCGCGCAGCACCCCGGGGGCCTCGAAGCGGCTCGCTCCCACCAGGGCCGCGATCAGCACTTCGTCGTCGTCACCAAAGGTCAGCCGTCCCTGGCCCACGGCACTGGCCCGTTGAAAGGCCCGACGGGGTCCAAAGCCATCTCCCCGCGCGGTCTCGACGGCGACGAAGGTCCGGCCCTGGTCCCCACCGCCGTCGGTGTCGACGGCAGCGGGTGACATGATGCCGACCAGGCGCATCAGGCCGAAGTCACCCAGCGTCGTGCGCAGCAAGGGGCCGGGGGCCGGCGCCGCCAGTTGAAAGTCCAGTGACCCCGCCACGGCGAAGTCTCCCTGGCGCACGTCGTAGGCCCCCGGTCGCAGCACCAGCCGCCGCACCAGTTCCGGCGGCAGCAGGGTGACGTCGGCGTAGCCCTGGCCATGGAGGTGGCTCACGTCGTTTTGGGGCACGCCGTCGACGGTGATTTCGAGGTCTTGCCCGTGCTCGGCATCAAAGCCCCGCAGGAAGATCTGGTGGGCTTTCCCCTGCCCCGAGTGCTGGGAGATGAAGACCCCGGGGGCCCGCCGCAGCAGGTCCGACGCCGTCCCCCCGGCGGGCAACGCCGCCGTCGTCGGCAGGGCTTCAATGACGGCATCGCCGACGGGTCGGTCCAACCGGCGGGCCCGCACCACGGTCTGTTGGGCGGCTGGCGGCGGCGTGGTCGGCGGCGATGGTGCAGCCGGTGTCGGGGCATCGTGGACGTGATCATCGTGGGCCTGGACCATCGTCCCCCAGGCCAGTCCAACAACGAGCACCGACCGTGGCCACATGGTTCAGAGGTGGCAGCCGTGGTCCCCGGTCACAATGCGGATAGGAAGAACAGGGCGCCTTTTCAATGGAAGGCCTCGCAGCGCGACCCGCAAACCTGCTCTTTTGTTCAAGCCCACGGTCCGCTGAACCGCCCAAAACCGGCTCTTCCAGGCCATCGGGCGCAGGACCGCCGGGGCCCGAAGGGTTCCCTCTGGTCAACGCGCGGGTCGTCCGTCGGAACGGGACATTGCGCAAGTGAAGGTGATCCGGTTTGGTGGACAGTTTTCTTACGCTGTTTGCTGCCTGGCTGCTTCGTAAATCTCCTCCTGTTGCACAGGTGTCCTGTACCCGATCGTCGAGTGACGTCGTCGCCGGTTG
>CAJBHN010000718.1 GCA_903952805.1 uncultured Myxococcales bacterium
GTCAGCGGACGGACGGCATCAAAGCGTATGTTGCCTTCGCCGTCGATGGCCTCAACCCTCAAGCTGTGCTCGCCCAGGCGAATACCCTCGACCACAGCGAGGCCAGCAACACATTCGGTGGCGCTGCCGGCAATGCCGATGCCGTTTTCGTCGATCACCTGGGAGGTGATGGTCGCGACGCCTGCAGCGCTGCAGTTGAGTCCGCCCGGGAACAAATATTGAAACTCAATGCGACTGACGACCTCGCCGTTGGCAAGGACCAAAGGTGCGTCGACGGCAATTTCCTGATTTGGCAGGACCTGGACATCAACACCCTTGCCGTTATTGAAAACCGCAACTTCACCATCGCCCACGACCGTCATCGTGTAGGTTCCGGCGACGACGTCAGGAAGAACCATCGAGCCCTCGATACAGGCCCCCGTTTGTCCAAACGCCAACCCGCCAGCACCTTCCCGGCCTTTTTCAATCAGCTGAACAGTCACGTTGGCAACGCCGACTTCGGCGCAACGCTGGCTGCCGCCAAAGGACCAGGTGACGCGGGCATCACCGACCTCGGCGCCACCAATGGGGATGACACAACCGGCTACTCCAGCCACGAGGGTCGCAGCGCACAACACAATCCGGGGGGTCGTCTTCATGGCTTCCTCACGTCGTCAAAACATTGCGAACACATCAGGGATGCAGCGGTTTGCGCGTCACGGCTTGGGCTTCTTGACCTCAACCGCAGCTTCCTTCTTCTTCTTTTTCTTGCGCGCCTGTTCGGCCTCGAGTTCCTTGGCCTTCGCCTGCAGGGCGGCGGCCTTGGCCTTGTCGTCAAGACTCTTGAGCGCATCAACCTCACCGGGCTTCTTGGTCGCGATGGCCTTCTTCTTGGCCGCTTGCCGGGCCAGCACTTCGCGGCGCACATCGTCGCCAACGCCGCGGCGAAAACGGTCGAGAGCATCGTCGGCATCGAGCAACTCGTCGTCGTCCATGGCTTCAATCTGCGCTCTGGTCAGCGCTCGCCGGGCGGGGGTGCGTTCTGCACGACCGCTGAATGCCCTCGAAGTGCCTGGCAGGCTCACCGGCCGTGTGGCCACTGCGCGCCCTGGACGGGGGTCCGTTCCCGGCGGGCGCTCGCCCATGCGAAATAGATTCATGGCCCCGGTAATGCCGACGGAGAAAGTGACGTCGGGGCGCAGTTCGACCAGACGACCGAACTTGTCAGAAATGACACGGGCTGTGCCAAGCCCTTCGGCCGTCAGCGAGACCCATTCGGTGAGGTTGTACGCCATGCCGACGGAGCCGCCCACGGCCGTCGAACTCTCCTGGGCGATGACCGCATTGCCGCCGATGGCGTAGAGCGTCGCGAATGACGACACCCCCGTCGTAAAGGTGAGGTTGCGATTGACCCGCCAAGCGCCTTGCACTCCCGCGCCCACGCGTTCCTCCAACAACCCGCCCAACGGGTCGGAAGACGGCGTCACGCCACCGACAAGTGCACCTTCAATGGCCCCTTCACCCGACAGGTTGACCGACGCTCGCAGGGCACCATCAAGCAGAGGCAGACCGTGCAACAACAGGTCTCGCCCCTTGCCCTCGTCGACGACAGCAGTCAGCCAACCGGCCCGGGCGGACCCCACCACGCCTGGGAAAAGCGACCGGTTGTACGCAAGCGACGGCGTGAAGCCAGCGTAGCCGCCACCATTGCCAAGGCTCCCACGACGGTCGGCCAGGATCGCGGATCGGAACTGCAGGTCGCCCGTGATGGAATCAGTCGGGGTCAGCAGCCAGGTCAAGCTGCCGTTGGTCTCTGGTCGGACCTGAAATGGCAGGAGAACCTGCTCTGCATCGCCGGGTGATGGCGAGCCCGTCACGTTGGTCCGGACGGCTCCATTGAAAGTCAGGCGGGGGTCGATGCGGTACCCGGCGCTCAAGCCAGCGGTCACGTCGCCAAATGGGAACTGGGCGAAACTCCCACCCCCCACGAGAGCCGAGACACGAGAGTTGCCAAGGTCGCGGACCGCGGCACCAGCGTCGACGTCGCCGATGGCACCCGTCAGGTCGGCCGTGAAGCGCAGCCGCGACGAGGGCGCATAGCTGGCCTGGCCACCGAAGCGATGCATGACCAGGAAGTAGTCGGCCGACGGATGGATAACGCTGAGATTTGGCGCGTAGTTGGCGTCCAAAAACAGCATCTGGCCTTGATGGGCGACCCGCAGCTGTGGCGTGATTCCGCCCACCGTCAGCTGATTTGAGAACCCGTCCGCCACGGGCTCGGACAGCAACGACGTCCTGAGTTCACCTCGAGCGACAAGGTCAACAACAGTACCGGCAGCAAGACCGGAAGCAGCAACAAGGGCGACAGCGAACGCGGACATCGTTGCCACCTTACTCCATCTGCGGCGCCATCACCCTGGATTGATCCAATCATCCACGTTCGGGCGGTGGCGTCGAGGTCGCTTCAGCCCGGTCCCGGCGGCTCAACGGTTTTCCAGCCACCTGCACTGCAAACTTGGAGACGAGCACACCAATCTCAAACAGAACAATCAGTGGCCCAGCCAACATGAACTGGGTCAGGAAGTCCGGAGTGGGAGTCAGGACGGCGCCGATGATGAATGCAATCACGATGACGTAGCGCCGATAAGCACCCAACTTGTGTGGATCAACAATACCAGCCAGCGAGAGCACGAAGATGAACACGGGCGTTTCAAAAACCACGGCGAACGCGAGCAACATCTTCAGCGTGAAAGAAAAGTGCTCGTCAAGGCTGGGCATCATCGCGATGTCAGGGGGGATGCTTTCAACGAGAAACCGCCAGTATATGAAGCCATAGCCCATAGTTTTATGCCAACTATGTTTAGCGCCAAATCGGTGGTAACCCTCGTTGGGGGA
>CAJBHN010000719.1 GCA_903952805.1 uncultured Myxococcales bacterium
GCCGCCGCCGCCGCCGCCGCCGCCGCCGCCGCCGCCGCCGCCGCCGCCGCCTGTTCGCCACGGCGCCGCAACACCGCCTCCATCAAGGCGTCAAAGGGCATTTGCACGAGACAGACGTCTTCGATGACCGGGATGGCGTTGCCGAAGGCGAACACGTAGGCGCCCGCGGGCTCTGGTTCGTCGCCCATCAGCGTCGTTTGGGGAGCGATGCCGCTGCCGTCGGGTTCGTGGTCGAACGACCCAAAGAGGTAGCCGAGCATCAAGCTCTGAAAATAGACCTGCACGAGGCCAAAGGTGCCGCGCAGGGCGTCGGCGATGACGCGATAGCCGACCCGATGGGGCTCGGCGCGGTCGCTGGGAAGCAGTCCCGCCAGGCCAGACGGCGCGGTCGGCAGCGCGGTGATCGCGAAGCCGTCAGGCGACAACAGGCGCTGAATGTCGGTCAATCGTTCGGTCTGGCCAGCCGCGAGGGCCTCGGGCAACGAAAAATCGATGACGAGGTCAAATGCGCCGTCGTCGCCCGGGAGCACCGGGGCCGAGGTCAAGCCCGGCGGACGGCTGCCACCCGTGGGCCGTACGGAGCGGTAGTCGACGCGTTCGAGGTCGTTGTCGTCACGCAGGCGCTCCAGCAGCATCCGGTCGTCGACAACGCAGACCACGCGGGTCGCACCCAACTCGAGGAGAAAGCGGGCCACCGCCGGGGAGCGACTCCCCACTTCGAGGACACGCCTGCCAGCGATCATGCTCTCGAGAAAAATCAGCCGAGACAGATGCTCGGGCAGGCGCGCGCCTTCGACGTACAGCTCAGCCTTGTTCACCGGTGCAGCGCTCCCTCAGGCGTGCGGCTTCGACGCCACCACCCGCCGGAGCCATAGCAAGGGCACCACCTTCGGAACAGCCCACCTCAAAGTCGAGTCCAAGATGCCAGCCACCACCGCGGCAGCGGCGTCGGAAGCGCCCCGCAGGGCCCTGAATGGAGCGGAAAACTGCCCTTGGCGTCGCGTCAGCAGGCTGAAACCGAGCCGTGCCAGCCCCCAGCATGCCCCAGATGAAGAGCAGGGAGCGACCAGCGCGACGACGTCAGCGTGGCAGGCGGAGCATCATCCGGGCGGGGCCCAGCTGTACGACGGTGTGACCCTGGGGGACCAGGCGTTCGCCCAGCGTCGTCATCATCACTGGCTCAGAAGCCGCTTTGAACGACAGGCTGCACTTTTCGCCGGCGGCGTCGCCACCGATCTCGTAGGGCAGGGGGCGATCGCTCTCGACGTGCACGTCACGGACCATGAAGTCCAGCAGCCGGTCGTGCCGCCAAGTGCCCTTCCATACGCCGGGGAACAGGTTGGCGAGGATGCTGGGGATGGGGGCGCCGACGATGCGCAGCTGCACATGACCCGGCTTCTGCATCGCGAAGGGGAACATCGTGAAGCCGAAGCCGAAGTAGGGGATGGACCCGACGCATGCGGTCGCGGCCTGCCCTTCGAAGAGCACCTGGCCGGCAGGAATGCGCTCCTCGACGTCGCCATGTTTGGTGGGGCGCATGAAAATCGCATCGTGGCTGGAGGTGATGCGCAGTGTGGTGCGGGGAGCCCGCAGTTCGTTGGGCATGGTCTTGAGCAGCATGGCGCCCAGGTAGCCGCCGACGGTCTCGGCGAGGGCACGACTCACCGGGTTTTCTTTGGCGCGCTCCTTCAACCACACATAGTCGTTGAGCACAGCGCCGTCGTAGCCCATGCCGGCGAAGGGGGTCAGCACGCCGTCATCGGTTTCGACGAAGTCGACCGGACGGGTCGTGGCAGGGCCCTGGTGGAGCACATGGCTGACGTCGACGAGGGGATCCATTGCGCCCAGCGCGCGAGCCATGGCGTTGCCCGTCCCCAGCTTGAGGACGCCGACGGTGGGCATGGCCAAGCCCTCCGTCACGGCATGCTGCTTCAGCAGGTTCATCGTCGTGACGAGGGTGCCGTCGCCGCCGCCCAAAAAGACCTTGCCATAGCCGCGGCGGACGATGGTTCGCGCAAAGACCGAAGCGTCCTCCATGGTGCGCGACAAAAAGAG
Source organism: uncultured Myxococcales bacterium (assembly GCA_903952805.1). GTDB lineage: Bacteria > Myxococcota > UBA727 > UBA727 > VGSZ01 > VGSZ01. Next base: position 2,056 of record CAJBHN010000719.1, read on the forward strand.
ATCGCCAGCGGGCACCACAGACCCCAGCCGCTCGACCAGGCGATCGCTGACTGCGCGCGCGTTGCGGTTCAGCAGAAACGCCGCCCGATGGGCAAAGGGGCGGGGAGCAGCGGTGCGGACTGGGGCCAGCATGGAAACCATGGCACCCACAGAGCACGGGGCGGGCCAGCGTCGGGGCCTGACCAGAAAAAA
>CAJBHN010000720.1 GCA_903952805.1 uncultured Myxococcales bacterium
AGCATGATGAAGCAGGGAAGCGTCGAAGGCGGCCGGACTCGCCACCACGATGCTGTCGTTGTCGGCACGAGCCCGTTCCATGGCGAGTCCCAATTCAGCGAGCGCCAGGTCGTCGTCGCCAGCGGTGGCCAAGGTGACGCCAAAGCCGCCGTGGACGTACGACACGTCGCCGTGACTCTGAACCAGGTCCCGATACCGGCGCAGGGCATCACTGACCCGACCTGCTCGTCGTGCATCATTGGCAATGGCGACGCGGGCCAGCAGGTCCAGCGGCGCCCCCGCAGCTTCTGCTGCAGTCAACTTGGCCACGGCATCGTTGCCATCCACGTCGAATAGCGCCCGGTGGACGATGGCAGCTGTCGACGACGGCGCCGTCCATGACGTCGCCAAAACCGACACGAGCGACGGCGCTGTCACCGAAAGCGCCCCCATGATGCACAGCACCACGCGCGAACGCCGCGCCATCGAAGCCACCGTCATCACACACAGCCACAGCATCGATGGGACAATGCCAAGGCCAAGGAGAAACGGTGCTGCGCCAATGGTGGCGACCAACAACCAACCCTGCGCAGGGTGCACCCCGCGGGGCAGTCGAGTGACGAGGTCAAAGACCACGACCGGGAGCACGGGCAGCGCGATCACCAGCGCCCCCAGGGCCAACAGCAGCAGCACGGTGAGCAAGGCCACGGCCGCCACGCGGGCAACGATGTTGCCGCGTTCGATTGGGTCGGCCACCAGTGCCGACGCGACCAGACCCAGTTCCCCCAGTGCTTCGATGGGGCCAACGCTATCGAAGCGAAACTGCAGGATGCCCAGCGCAGTCGTCAGGTCAGATGGCGCCACCTCAAGGGCGGCCGTGATGATTTCGGCAGCTTCGTCAGGGCGGCCGGCGTCAAAGGCCTGTCGGGCTTCGCGCACAAGGGCCTGTCCCACGGCTGAGGCGCCAAACCCGCCCCGAACCCCATGAATCGCCGCTTCAACAGCCCCCTGACGCACGTCGGCCACCGTCTTGCGACTCAAGCCCGGTTCGCCGCGAAGCACTGATGCAAAATGTCGGCTCACTTTCTCCTGAAACCGTTGTTGCCCTCCCTCGCTGATGGAAAACACGGGCAGCAACTCTTGGGGTTCGGTCGCTGCGACGTCAACGGCGGGGGGCACAAGCCCGCCAGTGTCGGCGGTGCCGCTGCCCTGGCCAGCCGTGTTGGCCCGATCGCTCGTATCGTTGGCTGGCGAGGTCACCGGCGGGACAGGCCGCACGACCGACCGAGCCGTCGATGCCTCCGCTGCGGGGTCGGGCGAGTCGAGGTCAACGTCTGGAGACGACCGAGGTGCAGGCTCAACCTCTTCGATAAATTCACGCTGGCCATGGGCGCTGAACGACCAACAACTGATGGCCATGACCACAACGAGACGATGCATGTCTGGATGGGTAGCACGTTGCCGCTGACGTCGACAAGGCGCGCCCGCATCGCCACATCGAGGCCCAACGTGCCGCCAGCAACTTGCTTCGACCGCAGCACATGAAAACGCCTGGCCTTGTGTGGTCAGCGAGGCACATCGTCCGGGCTGACAGGGGGCAAGGCACACACCGGGTTGCCCCTGCGTTGAGCTTCGTCACGTGCCGGTTGCGTCGTCGGCGATGGTGGCGCTTCATGGGCTGACCGCCAGCGAGAGGCCAAAACGAGGGAGCTTTGTTGTCGCTTCACCTGCTAGAATGTGTGAATGGTCGAGCAGCACCGACGAGTGGAGCCGCGGCACATCGTGGGCACGGGGATGGCGACTGACCCCGAGCGCATCGATCGCATCCAACATGATGCCGACCGTCGGGAGAGAGACACGCGAGAACAGCCCGTCGAGGGTTTCAGTGACGTCCTTGGCCGGGCGCCCCCGCGTGGAGATCTGGCTGACGAGCCGCAGGCCCGACCGTCGTCCACGAGCGCAGCCGATCGCCAGGGCGCTTCGTCATCGACGGCGACTGGGTCGTCGCCAGTGAAGCGTAGGCTGGAGCGCGCGACGCTCCGTGCACCAGACCCGCGCGCCAAGCAACTGCATGCCCAACTGAACAAGGCCTCCGAGGTCGACGGCATTGTGCCGACAACCACCACCCACGCCGACGATAAGCCCCGTGCCGATACGCCTCGGCCTCCCGTTACAGGTGCGCCACGATCATGATGTTTCATGGACGTGTCGAGGCGGAGGTACATCGAGGCCCGGCCGCAACACCCCGGTCGTGGCCAACAGCCGCATCTCCGTCGCTGCATCGACATCTGGGCAATGGGCTCGCCACGACACTTCGCACCGCGGTTTGGCAGGCATGACACTTCGCATCGCGTACTTGTGCATGGAGAGCGTCTTCTCGGTGCGTCCCCTCGAGGCGCTGCTGGCGGCAGGGCATGACGTACGCTTTCTGCTTCGACCGCTGGGCCCGTTGTCGACCCGCGCCGACCCAACGCTCAAACGCCATCGTGGCTTTGATATAGCCATGCGACGGCTGTTGGGCCTCAACCTCGACGAAGATCGCACCAATCCCTTTGCCATCGCCGCCGACAGAGACATCCCGGCGTGGCTCTGCGGCAGTGCCAACACACCTTTGGTCCGACAGCTGCTCGTTCGCGAAAAGGTTGACCTCATCGTCGTCGCGTTCTTCAACCAGCTCCTCACGCCCATGATCATCGATGCGGTCCCTCTCGGCGCCATCAACATGCATCCATCGTTGTTGCCCCATCATCGGGGACCGGCACCGCTGTTTTGGACCTTCAAGAATGGCGACGACCACAGTGGCCTGACCATCCACCGCATTGCGCCCGGTGAAGACGACGGGGCCATTCTTGCTGCGGAGACCATTCCCCTGACGTTTGGGACCAGCGGCGAAGACCTCATCGATCAGCTCGCTGACGTCGCCGCCGCCGGGGTCTGTGACGCGATACATCGCGTGGTCGCCGGCGACCATGGCACGCAGCAAGACCATCGTCTGGCAACCCGTGCACCACGTCCCGGACCGTTCGACGTCGTCATTGATCCCAGCCTTTCCGCCAAGCGCATCTTCTCGTTCGCGCGGGGTGTGGGGCGCTGGAACAACCTGGTGGTCAACGTTGGCGGCGACGTGCTGCGCGTGCTGGACGCCGTCGATATCGACGCGGACCGGCACCTGCCGGGCGAGCTTGTCCAAATCGGTGACGACCTCCTGTTGGGCGCAGCCGATGGCGTGGTGCGCTTGAGGACCCGGCGTCTCACGAGTTGAGGACGGAAGCGCGCCTGCTCAAGTGACCGAGGAAACGGCAACCGCGTTGATGACAATCTTCTCGAACTGTCCTCGTCCAGCCGGGGGGACAAGGGTGAAGACCTGGGCTCCGGGCTCGTAATCCGTCGATTCACCCTGCACGGCCCGCTGGTCGCGAAACAGCACCGTCAGCATCCGACCATTTCCCGAAGTTTGCTGCACATTGGGCTGCAAGTGCACAAAGATCGCTTTGACCTGCATGAGGCCTATTTCCTCGACCGCACCTCCGGACTCGAGTTTCAGACCGAGTTCGCCGCGACGCAGAGCGCGGACAGAACCCTGTTTTTTCTCGCCGTTGAGCAGGTGGATCGTCACCTTGCGCCTGCCGATCAGCAGGGTTGGGTCGTCCGCTGCCGCAGCACTCGCCTCGTCGACTGGCGGGGCCAACACCCTGCGAGAATACAAGGCGGAAAAATCGTCGAGAAAGGCCAGGCCGGGCGGAACCGTCACATTCACCGAGCCCGAGCCCGAGCCAACAGCGACGTCGATGGCCTGACGGAACTGCATCTCACGCGGGTCTATGGGCTTGAGATCGGCAGACTCCGTCATATTCGCCAGCGACAGGCCCTCGCTAAAATAGTCCCCGTAGTATTGCTCCATCACAAAGTCGTTGTCGGGCGGCGTGTAGCCTCCGCCCACCTCCTGGATCTGCAGTTCGACATCCTCGGGGCTTGTCACACGCGCCCGCTTCCTGTTCGCGCGCACGGCGGAGTCGGCAGCGGATTCGCTGTCGGCGATGTCGGCGGCGCTGGCCACAGACCTCCGGTTGGACCAGCCGTCGGTTTTTTTCACGGCGTCGCTGTTGACGGCCGCCTCGATGAACGCGGCCGCCCCGCCGATGGCGAAGACGTCTTTCTTGGGCACATAGGTCGGCGCAGGCTTTGGTGCAGCCGCGACAGGCACCGCAGCAGGCACCGCAGCAGGCACCGCAGCAGGCACCGCAGCAGGCACCGCAGCGGGGGCGGGTCGCGGCGGCGGTTGCGCCGGAGCCCGGACAGGGGGGGCAGGCATGGCGGCGGGGGCTCCAACCGGCGGTGGTCCAGACGGGGACGACGACGCAGGCTCGCCACCGGCCGCACCGGAACCCTCCAGCTGGGCTTTCAAGAAGGTCTTCAGTTCCTTGCGCCGTGTCTCGTCGGGCGCACTGAGCTCTTCACCCGCCTTCTTGCGTGCGTTCAAAGCCTTCAGTTCACGAACCAAGCCCATCAACTGCGCCGACATGAACCATCCTCGTGTGACGACCCCGGTGACGATACGCTGTCTCGCGGCCGGTTGTCAGACTTGGTCACTTCGACCTCATGGCGGTGCAGCGCCGCCGACCTCAGCAGCTTCAGGGTGACAGGTGCAATTTGACGACTGGCAGGCCCTCGACGACGAAACAGTGTCCCGTCTCGCGCCCGACGGCCCCGGCGCGGTCCAACTGAGTCGCGGCAACCGGTCGCTCGTCGTCTACCCGACGGGCAAGAGTGCCATGGTTTTCTATTTCTACGCGTCCCGCTCGGTGAAGGACGCTCTGCGCAAGCTCTTCGCCGACGAACTGCTGGCCCCTGGTGCGCGCGGCGAAGGTCCCCTGCTCTTTCGGTGCTGCCCCGGTGGCGACCCGGCCCGAACATGGCTTGAGGGACTCTTTGGCGACTTCGTCGAGCAGTTTGGTCGGGCCCCCATCCTGCATCCCGACGACGACGACGACGACGACGACCGCGGCTGACCGGTCAGGCGATCAGGAAGAGTTTGCCGTCTTTGGGCCAACGAGGTCCGACGGTGAAGCGGCGTTGGGCGGTCTTGACGGCGTGACAGCACAACAGCAGCAGGGCGGCGCAGTAGTAGATCCATAAGACCAACACGATCACCGTCGCAAAGCTGCCGTACATGCTTGACACATTGGTGATGCGGTGCAGATAGACGTCGTAAACGGCGTGGGCGGCCTCGAAGAACACCAGAAACAAGAAGCCGCCAATGACGGCAAAACGCAGTTCCACCCGGTGGGGTGAAAACACGCGAACAACGACGACGAAGCCAAAGACGATGGCGCAACCCGTCACGATCGATCCCATGGGGCCTTCGCCCAGGGGATCACCAAGCACCCCCGCCAGCCACTCCGGCAGGTCCAGTTTGGTGCGCACTTCGCGCAGCAGCATCCCCACCAGACGCAACAGCAGGTAGGCGATGACGACGACGCCAGCGACGGCGCCAAAGAGCAACTTGGTGATGATCACCGACCGGGCGTTGGTCCGGCGGTGGTCGGGGGTGGCGTGGTTGTCGACGCGGGCGAAGATCCGAGCCATCGCGAACTCGACGCCACGAAAGACCTCCGACGCCGCCCACAGCAAGGCGACGAAGCCAACCAGCCCCAGCCTCGAGCGATACTCGACGACCGTGCGCAAGTCCTCGGCGAAGGACGCCCCCAGATAGGGCAATACCTTGCGCAACTGTCGAACCACCTCGTCGAGGGCGGTGCCGACGTCGCCGTCGCCGCCGGCACTCATGAAAAAACCAAACACCGACGCAAACAGCACCGTCAGCGGAATCAGCGACAGCATCGCGTAGAAGGTCAGGGCCCCCGCATACATCGCGCTGTGGTCGCGGCCGTAGTCGATAAAGACGCCATCGATCGCTTCGTAGATTTCGCCGAAGACCGGGTGTCGACGCACGCGGTCTCTCAGGCCCTCAACGAACGCCAACACGGGTACAAGCCGACGTTCGACAGCGGCGTCAACGCCCAACCACAGGGCAATCAGTCGGTCGTGCACGGGAACTGTGGTGGTCCGGCCGGCCAGGTCCGTGCCCGATGTGCCAGAGGTGCACGCGGCTTCGGCCGGGCCGTCGCCGCCGTGCTGGTCAGGCGCGTCTGGACCGGGAACCGGACTCACCGCCGACCGGTGCCCGCACGGGTGGCGCCGCTGCGCCTGGGGGCCGCAGGCGTCTTGGATTCCCCGCGGCGTCGAGGAGTGGTCGTCGTCGTTTCATGGTCGCGGCGCTTGAGTTCGCGATTCCGCTTCTGTGCCGGCGACAGCTGCTTGAGCCGATCACCCTCGCGACGACGGAAAATGATTCGCACGGGGGCGCCGCCGAAGTCGAAGGCCTCGCGAAACTTGTTGATCAGGTACCGCTTGTACGAGAAATGCACGCTGTCGACGTCGTTGGTGGCGACAACGAAGGTCGGCGGCGCCGTCTTGACCTGGGTGGCGAAATACATCCGGACGCGCTTGCCCTTCACCATCGGGGGTTGGTGGGCGTTGACGGCGTCGATCAAGGCACGATTCACCTGGCTGGTAGACACCCGCAGGAAATGGCGCTTGGCGAGGTCCTGGGCTGACTGCAGCACGTCATGGACCCGCTTGCCGGTCTTGGCCGACACGAAGCGGATGGGCGCATGGTCGATGAAAGGGAGCTCTTCGCGCAGGCGACGGGCGTACTCGTCGGCCTCGAGGTCGTTGTCTTTGGCGAGGTCCCACTTGTTGATGACCAGGATGCAGGCCTTGCCCTTGTCCTCGACAAAGGCCGCGATGCGCTTGTCCTGCTCGGTGAGGCCGGCGGTCGCGTCGATCAGGTGGAAGACGAGGTCGGCGCGGTCCATGCCTCGCAGGGCGGCCACGACGGCGTACTTCTCGACGCGATGGGCAATGCTGCGCTTGCGGCGGATACCGGCGGTGTCGATGACGCGGAAGCGGGAACCGCCGTACTCAACGAAGGAGTCCACCGCGTCCATCGTGGTGCCGGCGACGTCCGAGACCAGGTGTCGCTCCTCACCGAGCAACTTGTTGACGAAGCTCGACTTGCCGGCGTTGGGACGGCCGACCACCGCGATGCGCAGCACTTCGGGCACCGCACGCAAGAAGCGGGCACGCTTGATGGCAGCGGCGGCCTCGATGGCTTTGCTTTCTTCGTCGAGGGCGTCGGCGTCGTCGTCGACGCCGTCTTCTTCGTTGAGGTCGTCGTCAACGGTGGCGCCACGTTCCTCGAGTTCTTCCAGCTTGGCCAGGGTGGCTTCAGCGTCGTCGAGGGCGTCGTCGAGGGTGCGGTCGTCGATGGCGAAGTCTTCGTCCTCGTCGACCGCAGCAGCGCGCGCGCCGTCTTGCAGCGCCTGGGGCAGCAGCGTGAACGCGTGCTCCATCATGTCGGCGACGCCGCGACCGTGGGAGGCGCTGATTGGAAAGACCTCCTTGACACCCAGGCCGTAGAGTTCGCCCATGAGGGCCTCATGGTTGGGGTGATCGATCTTGTTGGCCGCCAGCAGCACCTTGCGGCCGCTCTTGCGCAGCAGATCAGCGACGGCGATGTCATCGGGGTGCTGACCCAACTGGGCGTCGACGACGTGGACGATGACGTCGGCTTCTTCGATCGCCAACTGGGTTTGCTCGCGCACGAGGGCAAAGAGCTCGGTCGAGGGATCAGGCTCAAAGCCACCGGTATCGATGATGGTCCAGCGGACGTCGACGTTGTCCACGTCGCTGCGGTACTCGGCGTACAAACGGTCGCGGGTCACACCCGGCAGGTCCTCCACGATGGCGATCCGCCGACCGGCGAGGCGATTGAACAGGGTGCTTTTTCCCACATTGGGGCGACCGACGATGGCAAGGACTGGGGCGCGCATTTCGTGACCATGCCCGACGGATGCCGTCGGAAAAGGGGGTTCCCCAAGGTGCCCGCCCGCCACCCCGCCATCAACGCACAATGCTCAGCTGCGAAGGCTCAGAGATGATGATTTCCGGGCCTCGATAGGTCTTCACCATGCCGGTCACGCGCACAGAGCGACCCTGAAATGCCTGCGTCGGGTCGATGCCCTGCGCATTCCATTTCGGAATGTCCTTCGTGAAAATGATCGCGATGAACGGAGGACGCTTGGTGTCGGCAAAGCGCAACTGGATCCGCCGATCCGACACATTGGTGGCCACAACCACACCCTCGATGACCGCGTCGCGGCCGATGAGATGAAGTGCTTCACCCGCCGATGCCGTGGGAACGCCTATGGCGCTGCCTGGCAGAAACGCCGTCGAATCCGTGTGGGGCAGGCGGACCTCCAACCAATTGCCGTCGGCCCGCTGATGCTCGCCGACCACGTTGACCAGCTCCCCCTGCCCCAGCCGCTGCAGAACCTTCGACGATGCGTTGGCCGCCGCGTGAACGGTGCTCTGCGCGACCGCAATCGGCGCCTCAAAAATGCGGCTGCGAGCCCAATCGCGGCGAAAGAGATCGGCATAGTACCCGGCGATTTTCGGATGAGTGACGACGACACCCACCTCGCGATTGCCCTTGAAGGAATTCTCGGTCCAATTGATGGACCCGATGAACACCTCGTGTTCATCTGCAATGACGCCCTTCGCGTGAATCTTCTGCAGGGCCGCCGTTTCCAGGTTGATGACCTTGGCCAGGAGGTCGAGGTGTTCCTCGGCCGCCAATTCGTTGAGCCAAATGGCGACGTCGTCGTTGTCGCGGTCCTCGTCGCCCTGGACGTTGTACCAGGTGCTGTCAAGCAGCACCCGCACCTGCACGCCGCGACGAGCGGCCGCAATCACCGCCTGCAACGCAATGTTGGGGACGGCGCCCTCGGTGTCCGCGTCGTCGTGCAGCTTGCCCCACCGTCGACGAATCGAATTCTGTTCAATCAGCAGCGTGCGTTTCGCGCGCTGAATGATGCCAATCACGCCGCTGGATTCATTCAGACTCGTATCTGGCGACAGCACCAATTCAAGGCCCACGACGTCGTCTGTGACCACGGGACTGACCGGGTTTTCATAGCGCCCGCGTTGCACTGATTCGTCGGGCACAAACAAGGGATTGCGATACGGCAATCCATAGGTGTCTTCAGCGTCAGCGCGGATGTCGACGATGTCACCAAATGGGCTCTTGTGTTGGTCGTCGAGGGCAAGGTCGGCGTCCCACACGGCACGCAACTGCTTGACGAATCGAGGGTTCTCGATGTGCACCATCCAGCCACGATTGCCGTAGGTATTGATGCTGGGGACCCCGGTGCGTCCGTAATTCTCGGTGCCGACGATGGCCAGCCGGTCGTCGATGATGGTGTATTTCGAGTGATCAAAACGATAGCGAGGCTTGACTGGATTCTTCTTGGTACCACCCAGGAAAAAAATACGGATCCCGGCCTTGTCGCAGCGATCCAGCACGAAACGTTCCTGGTCGGCGATACCGCCGACTGGAGCGCCTTCCAGGTAGATGATGACGTCGACGCCGCGGGCACGGGCCTTCAGCAATGCTTCGGCGATCTTCGGGTTGGTGAATTCGTAGATTCGCATCCGAATGGTCTTCTTGGCGCTGGCGATGGCCTCCACCAACGCTGCATGATTGTTGTCAGGGGCCGACGTCGCCGTCACCCGCGCCCGCTCCCGAAACGGTCGCGCCAGAAAGTTGGTCTGACCCATGCGCTCGATGCGGTGGGTCGGCTCGTCGCCGAACTGCTTCTTGGAAAAACCCGAATCCCAATCGACGTCGCTGTTGGTCTCAGCCGTCAGCAGACCTCGCTCGTCGCGATCCCGGGCCAGGACCTGCCCGTGCCAGCCGTACAGCGACGTGTCAGCAAGGGCCACGGCCCCTCCCTTCCAAGGCAGGGCACTGAAGTCATCCTCGCTCCACAGCGGTTCTTTGGTGGAATCCCAGGGGACGAAGTCGACGATGGTGCCGCCTTCGTCGACGAGGGCGACCGTTCCGCGGCTCCCGGGCAGGCGCAGAAAAGTCCCCTGTCCCTCCATATCCACGACGTCGGCGCTGGTCGACGTCGCCTCGAAAGCCGGGGGCACACCCCACACTTTGATGAATCCCCACGCGGTGGCGCCCACCCACAGGTCGCCGCCGGGGGGAATGCTCGCCCCCTGGGGGAAGCGCAAGCCGTCGTCCTCATC
>CAJBHN010000721.1 GCA_903952805.1 uncultured Myxococcales bacterium
CTCGACCCCTATGATGCCTGGACCCTGACCGCCCTCGGCGGCTTGAAGCTCGACAACGGCGACGTTGTCCTCGCCGGCAAACTCCTCGACCGCGCCGTGGCGGTCGTCCCCCGGGACGTGACCGCGCGGGCGCTGCGCGCTGAAGCACGTGCCAAACAGGGACAGGTCAGTGAAGCCAAGCGCGACCTCGCGTTGCTCGCCGATGCCGACCCGTCATTGCCAGCGATGCGACGGGCCCGTGCCCTGGCCGCAGCGCTCGACGGCGCAGTCGACGGCGTCGCGCTCCCCCCCACGAAGGCGACGACACCAGCCGACCGCACCGACGTCGGCCGCAAGTCGCGCGCGAAACTCCGCTGATGCCGACGCGCACACCATCGTGCGCAGCGCCATGAACGCGTGGTGACCTGGTGACGTGAGCGTGACGCTGCCGTCCACGGTGACGACGTGGTGACGACGTGGTGACGACGTGGTGACGACGTGGCGACCGTCACAGCGGACGTCGAGATCAAGACCGGCGCCGTGGCGCTACGGTGACGAAGGGTGGCCATGGTGCCGACATGGCTCACTCAGGCACCGCGCCCATGACACAGGTTCGTTTCACCGCCACGGACCAACGCCTCCAGCACGACCTGAAGGCCAGGGTCGATGCATACTTCGACTACACGGGCCTGCCTCGTACGGCGACGACGTCGATGTGGCTGCTGTCGGGGTTCTGGATGGGTGGCACCGCCACCGTGCTGGGGCTGCTGGTCTCGGGTTTGCTGCCTGCGTGGCTGGCGTGGCCCGTGGCTGGAGTGCTCGGCCTCTTCATGGCCGCCACCGGCTTCAACGTTGGCCATGACGCCATCCATGGCGCCTTCTCCAGCAACCGCCTGATCAACGCTCTGCTCTCGTTCACGTTCGATGTCAGCGGGGCCAGCAGCTACACGTGGTCCAACGCGCACAACTTCGTCCACCACACCTACACCAATGTCCCAGGCGTCGACCACGACCTCGACCCCGGCCCGTTCATGCTCTTCACGTCGCGCGAGCGGCCGCACTGGGTCTACCGCTTCCAGCATATCTACGCATTCGCGCTCTATTTTTTCACGTACATCGTTTGGGTCTTCAAGAAAGACTTCCAGCAAATCGCCGCCCCCAATCCCCGGACCGGCAAACGCCACCCGATCGGCCGCCAGGTCGAGGTGGTCGTCGGCAAACTGATCCACTTTGGGCTCTTCCTGGCGCTGCCGTTGTTGGTGTCGGGCTACGCGCCCTGGCAGGTCATCGTGGGCTACTTCAGCGCCATCGCCGTGGCCGGGCTGACCCTCGCGGTGGTCTTCCAATTGGCCCACGTCGTCGAGGGCACGGCATTTCCAACGCCCAACGCCGACCACCGCATCGACGATAGCTGGGCCGCCCATCAACTGCGCACCACGGCCAACTTTGCTCCCCAGAGCCTCTGGTGGAACTTCTTCACCGGCGGCTTGAACCACCAGGTTGAGCATCACCTGCTCTACCGCATCGCCCACTGCCATTACCCGGCGCTGGCCCCCATCGTGCGCGACGTCGCCACCAAGCACGGCGTGCCCTACCATGAGTTCCCGACCTTCGGCTCAGCCCTGGGTGCCCATGTGCGCATGATGAAGCGCTTTGGCCACGGTACGGCCGCCAACGACGTCGTGACCACCGCCGACCTGCCAGCCCCCCTGCCCGCCGAGTGAGCCTGGCGGCACCAACGCGTCGCAGGCATACTCGCCCAATGCAGACAGCGTTCGTCGTCGGTGGTGGCGTGATGGCGACCGTATGAGCATCGCCCTCGTCGGCGGCAGCGGCCTCGTTGGGCGAGCAGTCGCTGTCCGCTTGCTCGCGCGCGGCGACGACGTGGTCCTCGTCGACCGAGTCCGACCACCAAAGCACGATGGCCTCGCCCGTGCCGCCTTCGTCGCTGTTGACCTCGTCGCCGACGACGCTGCGCACCGGATACGGCACGCGTTCACCGAGCACGCCGTTGACGCTGTCGTCCATCTGGCCGCCCGGGTGAACCCACCGCGCGACGACATTGAGCGCGAAGCCATGCGCCGCCTCCATGAAGACGGCACCCGGACCGTGTGCCGCGCCGCCATCAGCAGCGGAGTACGCCGCGTCGTGCTGGTGAGTTCAGCCGTGGTCTACGGCGCCTGGGCCGACAACGCTGTCCCCCTGGCGACCACCGCGCCGCTGAGGCCGTGTGCGCTCCCCTACGCGGTCGACAAGGCCATGCAAGAGGCCGTGTGCCGCTCACTGCTCGACGACGACGTGCTGACCATCGTGCGGCCCGCCATCATCTACGCCGCCGACGCCCACAATTACCTGACCGAGATCCTCCGCCGGGCTCGGCTGCCTGGTGTGTCGACCGGGCTGCTGCCCTCTCTCGACGGTCGTCGGCCGCCACTGCAGTTCGTGCACGTCGATGACGTCGCCGACATCGTCGTGGCCACCATCGGCGCGCCCGCGGGCGTCTACCACGCGGCCAGCAGCGATTGGCTTGCCTACGAGGCCGTGGCTCGCGAGGCCGGCCTGCACGTCGTCAACGTTCCGGCACGGTTGCTCGGTTCGCTGGCGCAGGCGCTGTTGCCGTTGATGCCGCCGTCGCTGCGAGCCCCCCGCGGGCTCTTTCCCTATCTCATGCACCCGTTTGTCATCGAGATGACGTCGACGACGGCCGCACTGGGCATTGCTCCACGGTGGAGTTCGGCCCAGGCGCTGCGAGCGATGCTCGAGGGCCGTGAACGAGCCCGACCCAAATGATCACGGACCGTCGCCCATCTCCGATCAGGGCGCGACGGATGCAGCGGTCGACGGGGCTGCACGCATCTCCCGGACGCGACTGCGGAGGTGAGCAATGATCTTTGGCAACGTGGCCGCTTGAAAAGAGCCCAGCATGGAGTCGGGCACAGGCATCTTGGGACGCACCCGGATGCGATAGGTTGCCAGCGTCTGGGTCGGGGACGTCGCAGCTACCGTCCAGCTGCCTTCGTTGAATTCGTAATCGCCGCGCATCATCTGCCAACGTCGCACGTACCGCTTGTCGGCCTCGACCGTGTGGACGGCCTTGCTCACACTGGTGAGGTCGGACATCGGAAACGGCAGATCCGCCGTGACCTCGCAGACGGTGGTGAACGACGACGACGGGTCTCCTTCGCGCGACAGCTCGCGGGCCTTGGCGATGCTGGGCATGGTGCGCTGGTAGTCGTTGCAGGAAGAGACGATGCCCCAGACCATCGACGCCGGAGCGTCGATGGTGGCTTCGACAATGGACCACGAGATGGCGCTGTCGGCGACGGGCTCGCTCCAGGTCTTGATGCCGTCGGCAGCCGACGCCGACTGAGCAGTGAAGAGGAGCACAAGCGTGGCGAGCGTTCGAATCATGGCGACATGATACCGGGATGGTCACGCGACAGCCACTGACCGAGTCAGCACCGTCGTCGTGGTCGGCACCGACGTGGTCGGCACCGACGTGGTCGGCACCGACGTGGTCGGCACCGCCCCCCCCCACCTGTGCGATCAGCGCTTGGAGGACGGCTTTTTGGCGACTTTCTTGGTCGCTGCCGCTTTCTTCGCGGCCGGCTTGGCCGCCGGCGCTTTCTTGACCACCGGGACCTTCTTCGGCGCTGGCTTGGCCGCCGGCGCCTTTTTCGCCGCCTTGGCCGGCACCGGAGCAGCCTTTGCCTTTGCAGGTGCTGCCGGAGCCTTGGCCGGAGCCGCAGCCTTCGCCGGCGCCGCTGCCTTCGCCGGAGCCGCTGCCTTCGCCGGAGCCGCTGCCTTCGCCGGAGCCGCTGCCTTCGCCGGCGCCGCTGCCTTCGCCGGCGCCGCTGCCTTCGCCGGAGCCGCTGCCTTCGCCGGAGCCGTGGGCGGCGCCTTGGTCGGGGCTGCTGCCTTGGCTGGAGCCGCTGCCTTGGCCGGCGCCTTCGAAGGCGACGACGTTTTCGTCGGTGCTGAGGGCTTCGCTGGAGCCGTCGACGTCGGCTTGTCCGTGGCCATCTCCACTTTGGCCTTCGACTCCGCTTTGTTCACCGGTGCGGCGACCTCCGCGTGAATATGAGCACCGTCGAGGGTGGTGGTGGTCCGGCTTGCATTCGCCAACGACCGCTTGCGCTGCTCTTCTTCCAGCATCGGCCGCACGAGGCGCTCGTCGTCGAGGAACTTCGAGCGCAGCACGTTGGGGGTGCGCTCGCGCCGATCCATCGGGCTGTCGAAATCGGAGTCTGAGTGGCGGAAAATGGGTTCCTTGCCGAGGGGCCACAAGAACGACTGGGTCGGCCGCTCCGACAACGGCGCAGGCAGAGCCCGCTCGACGACGCGCACTTCCCGGGCTCCGGCAACCTTGGCCAGTTCGGCGGCGTAGGTCTCGGCGGCGAGGCGCAGGGCATTGAGCCGATTGTTGTAGGGCTCAAAAATGTGGAACTCGAGGGTGATCGTATCGCCGTCGCGGAACTGCCACAGCCCGATGGCGCGGCCCTCCTCGACGATGATCGACGTGGCATTGCCCTGCGAGTCATAGACCCAGGGTGCAAAGCGGGGCTCAACCACGCGGGTACGGTCACGCCAACCCAGGGGATAGGCATCCCACAGCGGCAAAAAGAGAATCCGGTCGGGAATGCCGCTGCCGCCCTTGCGGGTGCTCTCGGCAGTTTCACGCATGGTCACGAGCCCCTCGCCGAGACCGTCCACCGAGAAGCGCACCACTTCACGGCCGAGGGTCTCGAGAATGTGGCGGACCTCGCCGGCAGGGACCCCTGTCCACCAGACGATATCTTCCAGGCGCGCAGGTCCGTAGGCCCGCAGATAGCGACGCACGAGCTCAACGCGAGCCTGCTCGACGTTTTCGACCGTGAGCTCGATGCCCTCAAGCCAGTGCATCGTCAGCGCGTAGTTGAACTGATTGCCCTTCCACCCCTTTGACGTCGTCCGGATCATCACACCGAGGTCGCACAGTTTGCGCAGCAACAGGCGCTCGACCTCCGCGCCGGGGCGTCGTTCCTTGCCGGGATACAGCAAGTCGAGAACCTGGTTCTCGGTCTTTTGCATTTGGAAGTTGGCCGCCTTCAGCCGATCAGACAGGCGATTCAGCTCTGCCTCGTCGATGCCCTCGCTGCGCAAGCGCGACATGCCGGTCGAACTCAGCGTGTCGTGCAGGGCCCGGAAATAGACGGGATAATCTTCGGAGGGGATCAGAAACAGCGACCCGCGAAAGGCTGTCGCGCGCACCAATGAACGGTCGTTGATGAGAGCTTCGTCGACGTCTCCCAGGGTCAGACCTGGACGACGTGCCAACAAGGACAGGTAGGCAATGGGATTGGGCCCATAGCAGCCCGGACGCCGGTGGATGGCTTCGACGAGGGTCTCCCCGTCGCCAAACGTGTTGAGCGACATATGGTGATAGCGCTGCAGGACGCGCAACGGCGTCGACTCACTTGAACCCTTGCCCGCCATGACCACCTCAAAAGCCCCATCTGCGTGGGGCAGTCTGTCTGGCAACACAACGCCAGTTCCGCGGCTCCTACTCGCTCTCCCGTCCCCTGCATAGCGAGGACTCCAAGTTGCCTCGATTTCGGCATCAGTCTTGATACGTACACGGCATGGCGGGCCGCTCCGGGTCTCACGCAGGGACTCGCACACAGTGGCCACACGTCCTGTTCCCGTGTTTTCGTGATGTCGAGGCTCTGCCATGATCGTCCCCGCCGCACCCGCGGAGTCCCTGATGTCCATCGAGCCGCCCGAGCCTTTGTCACGCCTCGCCCGCCTGGTCGCCCTCGACGACCGACTGTTGCGGCGTCTGGTGCGCTCCCGGCGTCGAGGCGCGACGTTTGGGATGAAGGTCCTGTGTCGCCTGTATGACCCCGACATGGTCGTCCTCGGGATCGCCATCGCCCTGTTTTCGCCGTCGCTGGTCGACATCGCCAATCGGGCGGGGCTCGCTCTGATCGTCACCTCGGTGCTGGTGGTCGTTGTGAAACGTGCTGTGCGTCGCAAACGCCCGGCCCTCGACATCCAGGCCAGCGTGCCTCCCGACCGCTTTTCATTTCCGTCGGGCCATACCGCCGCGGCCTTCGCTGTCGCCGTCGCCATGACGGGCACCATGCCCCTGCTGGTGCCACCATTATTGGTGCTGGCCATCATCGTGGGCTACGGCCGGATGTATCTTGGGGTGCACTACCCCCTCGACGTCGGCGCCGGAGCCGCGGTCGGCCTGCTGACGGGATCCCTGGTCGCCCTGTGGTGAACCACCCATGGCCTGTGGGGGCCACGTGGTGCGGGTGGCCATGGTCGTGGCGCGCGGCCTGCTGACGGAACCGCTCGTCGCGCGTGTCAGCGGCGTCCTCCATGGGCGACCAGGCGACGGCTGACCACAACCATTTGATTTCAAACATTTTTTCAGCCGGGCTGCATCGATTGGGCCGCGTGACGGCCGTGGCACACCA
>CAJBHN010000722.1 GCA_903952805.1 uncultured Myxococcales bacterium
CCATGCGAGGCAGCATGACGCCCATCATGCCCTGCAGTTGGGCCACAGCCTTGCCGAGGGCTTCGCGCTCGCCCTTGAGCGCGTCGCCGCCTTCGCTGCTCTCGCACAATGTCGTGACCTGGCCGAGCAGCCCCATGAAGGTCTCGCCGTTGTCGCGGGCGATCTTGCGGAAGATCAAGTCGAGGGCCTGAATGTGGGTGGTGCCCTCGTACAGCGTGTCGATCTTCTGGTCGCGGATGTACTGCTCGATCGGCCAGTCCTGCGTGTAGCCGGCGCCGCCAAAGACCTGCAGCGACGAGTTCAGCAGGTCGTAGACGCGCTCGGAGCTGTAGCCCTTGATGAGGGGCAACAAGAAGTCATTGAGCTTGTCGAGCTGCTTGCTGGAACCGTCCTTGCTGCCGTGGCCGCCGGCGAGCTCGACCTGGTCCTGCACGTTGGCGCCGTACATACACAGGGCCCGCAGCCCCTCGGCGAAGCACTTCTGCATCATCAACATGCGACGGACGTCGGGGTGCTGGATGATGCGGACGCGGGGCGACGTCTTGTCCATGATGCGCAGCATGTCGCCGCCCTGGACGCGGTCCTTGGCGTAGGCGAGGGCGTTCAAATACGCCGTCGACAACGTCGCCATCGACTTGACGCCGATGAACATGCGGGCCTGCTCGATGACCTTGAACATCTGGGCGATGCCGTCGTGGACTTCGCCCACGAGGTAGCCGACGGCGGGCTGGTCGGCACCGAACTCCATCACGCAGGTGGCGGAGGATTTGATGCCCATCTTGTGCTCAACCGACGTCGTGAACACGCCGTTGCGCGCGCCGAGGCTGCCGTCGTCGTTGACCATGAACTTGGGCACGATGAACAGCGACAGACCCTTGGTGCCGGGCTTGCCGCCCTCGGGACGGGCCAGCACGAGGTGGATGATGTTGTCGACGGCGTCGAAGTCGCCGCTCGTGATCCAGCACTTGGTGCCGGTCAGGTGCCATTGGTCGCCCTCGACGTGCTTGGCCTTGCAGCGGGCCTCGCCGACGTCGGAGCCGGCCTGGGGCTCGGAGAGCTGCATGGTGCCGCCCCAACAGTTGTCGAGGGTGGCCTTCACGAAGCGCTGCTTCTGGCTCTCGGTGCCGAGGCCATCGATGATGCGGGCGATGAAGGTGCCGAAGGTGTAAAAAGCCACCGGCGGATTGGAGCCGGCCACCATCTCGTTGACGGCCCAACACACCGACGGGGGTGCGCCCACGCCGCCGAGGCGCTCGGGAACCTCGAGCATGTGCCAGCCACCCTCGTACCAGGTCTTGATCGACGCCTTGACGCCGGGGGGCAGCGTGACGTTGCCGGTCTTGTCGTCGAGCTTGAGGGGGACGCGGTCGCCTTCGACAAAGCTCTTGGCCATCTCGCTGGAGCAGACCTTCTCGACCTGGGCGAGGGTGTCTCTGACGGTGGCTTCGTCGAGGTTGGCGAATTCGCCGTGGCCCAGCACGCTGCGACCGATGTCGAGCACTTCAAACAGGTTGAAGGCGATGTCGCGGAGGTTGCTCTTGTAATGCAGCGCGTTGGCCATGGTGGACTCCCTGCTCGTCTCGCCCGCCTTCGACGACCGAAGGTGGGGTGAGCGATTGACATTTTTGTCAACCTAGCATGACGCAACGCATCCTTCAACCGTGGGACGGGGATCCGGCGAGATGGACGGCCGATCTGCGGCGTGATGCCTGTGGGTGCGCCGACGACATGGCTCCAAAGGGCCCTTCCAAACAGCGACGGCGCAGTCCATCCCTGCTGTATGACCATGCAAGATGTCGTCGACCTCACCATCGAGCTGTGCACGATTCCGTCGGTCACCGAAAACGAAGCCGACGTCGTCGACCACCTGGCCTCGGTGCTGCGCCGCCTCGGCGCCCACGTCAGCCGCGAAAACGTCGGTGGCACCGTCGGCCGCGACAACCTGCTGGCCGTCGCCGACAAAAACCGCCCCATCGACATCCTGCTGACCACCCACATCGACACCGTGCCGCCGTACTACCCGCCGACCCGGGTGATGGGCCAAGACGGCATCGAACGCCTGATGGGGCGGGGCGTCATCGACGCCAAAGGCATCGCCGCCAGCATGATCGTCGCCTGGCAGCGCCTGCTCGCCCGCACCGACGGGCTGGGGCAAAACGTCGGCGTCATGTTTGTCGTGGGCGAAGAGACGAGCTCTGACGGCGCCAAGCAGGCGGCGGCTTCGGGCTTTTGCCCCCCCGTGCAGTACTTCATCGACGGCGAACCCACCGACGGCAAGCTGTGTTCAGCCATGAAGGGCGTGCTGGCCTTTGACCTCGCTGTCCAGGGCAAGGCAGGCCACTCGGCGTATCCGGCGGCGGGGCACTCAGCGACCCACCAACTCGTCAACGACCTCCATCGCTTGCAGCATGCCAGCTGGCCCGTCACCGCCGACTTCGGCGACACGACCTTGAACGTCGGCGTCATCGCTGGCGGCGTCGCCCCAAACGTCATCGCCGCCGCCGCATCGGCCCGCATCATGATGCGCCCCACCGCCAACCCCGACGACGTGCTGGCCCAGGTCCGCAGCCTGCTGACGCCGACGACGTCGCTGTCGGTGCTGACGAAGGCGGCGCCGGTGCGGCTGCACACCGTGTCGGGCGAGGAGACTTGCGTGGTCGCCTTTGGCTCCGACGTCCCCCACCTGTTGCCGGTGCTGCAATCGCGCCATGGACGCCCCATGCTCTTTGGCCCGGGCTCCATCCTCGACGCCCACACGTCCCATGAGCAGGTCGCCATCAAGGACCTCGTCGACGCTGCGTCGGCCTATGAGCGCATGTGTGTTCGCCTGTTGGAGCAATGACCATAACCATGAGCCACGACCCGAACAACGCCATCGCCGACCTCGCACCGTTTTTGTCCCTCAGCGCCGACGAGCTCAACGCCGACGCGCTGATGGCCTCCCGGGCCCGGACGGCCTTTGATCGATTTCTGACGGCGCTGGAAAGCGGCGCCGTGCGCGCCGCCCACCGCAGCTCCGGCGTTGGTGACGACGACGGCTCGACGTGGGTGGTGAACCCCGCCGTCAAGCTCGGCGTGCTGTTCGGCTTTCGCCTGGGTCAACTGGTCGCGCTCGGCGACGCCGGTCTGCCGTTTGTCGACAAGGACACCTACCCCGTGCGGACCTTTGCGCTCAGCGAGCGCGTGCGCGTCGTGCCCGGCGGCAGCAGCGTCCGCCGCGGCGCCCACGTCGGCGTCGGCGTCACCATCATGCCACCGGCCTACATCAACGTCGGCGCCTTCGTCGACGAGGGCACCCTGGTCGACAGCCACGCCCTCGTCGGCAGCTGCGCCCAGGTGGGCAAGCGGGTGCATATTTCGGCGGCGGCGCAGATTGGCGGCGTGTTGGAGCCCGTGGGGGCCCTGCCCGTCATCATCGAGGACGACGTGCTGTTGGGCGGCAACACCGGCGTCTACGAGGGCACCATCGTCGGGGCCCGCGCGGTGCTCGGGGCCGGCGTCGTGTTGACCCGCAGCACCCGGGTCTATGACCTCGTCAACGAGACGGAGATTGTCGCCCACGGCGACCAGCCGCTGATGATTCCCCCCGGCGCCGTCGTGGTGCCAGGCTCGCGACCGGTATCGTCGACGTGGGGAGCCGCCCGGGGCCTGCACATCTCGGCGCCGATGATCGTCAAGTACCGCGACGACAAGACCGACGCGAAGGCCGCGCTGGAGAGCGTGCTGCGGGCCTGACGTCTCGCTGTTGAGCGCCGTCAGCGCCTCATCAGCTTCACCAGCGAGCGGGCGTGGCTGGCATCCAGGTGACCGGCGACGGGGCTCAGGTCTTCGCCGGCGCAGACGGCCAGGTCGGCGGCGACGTCGTGGGCCTCGGCCACGGCGGGGTCGAGGGCAAGCTGCACCAGGGCTTGCAGGCGCTGCCGGAAGGCATCGGTGGCGATGGCGGACCGCCGCCGGGAACCAGCGTCGCCGACCACGCCGAGGGCGGCGCGGACCTCGGCCCTGAAGCGACGCACCATCGGGGGGACCGTGGGACGCACCAGGGCTGTCGCCCGACGTTCACCCATC
The DNA here is from genome assembly GCA_903952805.1 of uncultured Myxococcales bacterium. Lineage (GTDB taxonomy): Bacteria > Myxococcota > UBA727 > UBA727 > VGSZ01 > VGSZ01. The sequence continues at coordinate 4,069 of CAJBHN010000722.1, forward strand.
GTTGCCGAGGCGCCGCGCGCGGTGGGCGCCAACACCCGCGCCACGCCGTCTGTGCCGACGTGAATGGAACCCACCTCGCCCGGCGCCCAGTAGACGGCCTCATCATCGGCACACTGCTCGAGGTCGTCATCGACGTCGTCGACGATCAAGCCCACAAGGTCGAGGTCGAGCCGGTCCTGCAAAGCCGCCAGGGGCACACCGACGGGACACGGGCGCGGCCATTGGGGACTGCGCACCAAAACGAGCAGGTCCGGCAGAGCGCCCGCCCGTCCGGGGTTGTCCCACGTGAGGGCCAGACCCAGGGGCAGGCCGCCAACGGCGACGTCGTCGACAGGTGCTGGCGTGCAGGCGAGCCAGACATGCCCTTGCATCGGCATGGGGGTGCGCTGGGGCGTCGTCCAGACGCTGGCCTGATGGCGCCAGAGCTGCCAGGGCCAGAGGCTTGGCAACTCCGTCGGGGAGCGACGCCGCATGCGGAGTTCGCTCAGGTCGTCGTCGACCGCGTTCAGCAGGGGATTGATGGTGCGCGGCGTCGGCACGTCGGTTCGGGTCAGCGTGGGCCATGCCTGGCAGGCGACGAGGCCCGTCTGCTCCATCGCGGCCTCGGCGACGGCGACGGCCTCCAGCCGAAGCCGTTCGTTGACCACCAGCTGCTGGCGGTACCGCTCCCGCCGGGCGTCCGTCGCCAGGCGAGCCAGTTCGGCGGCCTCTTCGAAAGCCGTCAATGTGGACGCCAGGGCCGCCGTCACGAGGTGACCCAGCCCACGCGGTCGGGGTCGACCCAACGCTTGCCCCGCACGACCAAGCACGGTGTTGATGGCGTCGTCGCCGCCCAGCTCACCGCGAATCGTCTGAAAAGCCGGGAGCAGCGGGCTAAGGGGCTGGGGCATCAAGGTGCTGAGGGTGCCTGACAAGGTCCGGGCACCACTGGATTCCCGGGCCCATCGGTTCTCCCGAATGTCCTCCATCATCTCGCGCGACGGCATGAAGGCGCTGTGGTCGCGAGCGACGACGAGGGCGGTCACGTCGCCATGGATGTCCACGTAATAGTCGCCCGACGACGGCAACGGCCCCCGGTGCATGGTGCAGACGCCGGACATGGCGCTCATCATGCCCGCCCACAGGGCCCACAGCGCGTCGTCGGGCATGACGCCGGTGCCGAGGCGACGCAGCATGTCGTCGAGGACCAGACCGGGCTGGACCGAAAAGCGCACGGGGGCTGGCTCGCCGCCGACGTCGCGCTGAAGCGTCAATTGTTCGCCGACCATGACAAAGCGCATGGTGGCGTCGCCCTCCCGGGGTGCGGCGGCGACGTCGATGACGTCTGGCGCGGAGGTGTCCTCAGACATGGGTGCCATCGGGGGGCGCCGAGCGCTCGGTGTCGTCGTCCCAGGCCGCAAAGGCGACGCGGACGGCAGCCTCCCATTGCGCAGCCGTGCGCTTCACGCCGGCGGTCCATGCCGCCTCGTCGAGCCACAGGCTCCGGGCATCGACGATGTAGGGAGCGGCGTTGGCGAGGCGACGGCGTTCGTCGGCATCGAGGGCGGCGATCGCGGCTGCCAGGGCGCGGGCCCGCATCAGCGATTCGGGACACCATTGCTCGACGGCGTCGAGGTCCTGCTCCCGATCGCCGGGCCGCTCCTCGTCGCGTTCGGGCCCGATGAAGGCACCCTCATACGTTCGAGCCCTGGGCAAGCCATCGATGGTGATCCACGGGGTCTGAAAAAAATTCCCCGTGACGTCCCATCGCCCGAGGCGACGGTTCATCGACTGCGCCAGCCCTTGCCCGGATGAAGGACCAACGACGATGTCGAGGGCGCCGACGTGCAGCGTCATGACCACCGTCTTTTCACCAAACGTATGACGTTGGGTGACGAGGGCTGCCCGGCGTCCGTCGTCGACACGGCACAGGTGCCATCCGTGAACATTGACGCAAACGGGATCGAGCACCAGCCATGGGGTGTCGTCGAGGTGCAGCAGGCCGTGGCACCGCAGGGGCAGCGGCGGCGCCGGGGACAGCGCCGACACCACCACGGTCCGCTCACCGTTGCTGACCGTTTGCTGGGATGTGCCCACAAGCGGCGTCGACCCGCCCGGGAATCGCACATCGCGGGATGAAACCTCGAAGGGTGAGCCGTGTTCGTCGGCGAGACCGACGTCCCCCGGGCTGCCGATGCTCAGCGTGCAATAGCCCGAGACCCACACGGGAAAGGGCCACAGCAGGGGTCGGTGGTCGATGGACGCTTTGACCTCGATGACGTCTGGCATCGACCTCGCTGGGGGTTCGACCTTCGCTGCGGCAAGGCGCCGATGGCGGTACCGTTTGGCATCAGCGAGCTCCTTCAGGGCCGTCCGGGCTGCGACGTACGTCATTGGCAAAGTTGTACGACGGCTGGGTTTGCCTGGCCCGCGTTGGCCTCCACCCCCGCCTTGCTGGTCGGAAAACGATCACCCCGTGATCGAAAATCCTTACAGGGGACCACCCACACCCACATACGGCGACATCGTGCCCAGACATCCGCCCGTTGTCGTCGGTGGCTTTGGAGTGGGGCAACAGAGCACAGAGTGGGCGCCGACAACACATGTAGGGGCTGCTGGCACGGTCCCTGATTCAGGGGGGGGCAGCCGGGGTCCACCTCACCGCGGCGCAGGAGTCCCATGCAGCGCAGACCTCGCCTTCTCGTCGCAGCCGTTCTCTCCACGCTGGTCGCCGCCTCGGCGCAGGCCACACCGGTCGGCACCGGCGCCGGCAGTCCCATCGTCGTCGTCCCCGTGGCCCCCACCCAGACGCCGACCCGCGCTGCCAGTGAAAACGCTGTGCGGCAGCTGGCGTCGACGTCGCCCAAGGCCCACGCGCTGTGGCGCCCCGGTCAAATCGGTCCCTCGGTCATCAGCGGCCTCAAGGAGCGCACGGTCGGCGAAACCCCCAGCGCCCAGGCCCTCGACTTCGTCGCCCATCACGGCGACGTCGTCGGCGTCGACGTCTCGGCCGTACGCGTGTCGGCCGTGCGCCCGCTGCGCGAACGCACCGTTGTGATGCTGCAGCAGGTCCACACCATCGGCGGCGTCGCCGTCGACGTCTGGCACCACACGATGGCCATCACCGTCGACCAGCTCGGTCGCGTCATCGCCGTCAGCAACGACATGAGCGCCATCGGCGACGTGGCCCCGGCCACCATCAGCATCGAGCAGGCCCACGCGGTGGCCGTGGGTCCGGGCGAGGCCGGCGCCAAGGATGGCACCCGCACCATCGTCGTCGGCGGCGCTGGCGCCTTTGAAGCCGCGGTCTTTCAGGTGGCCAAAGTCGGCACCTTCGACGCCGTCGAAGTCGTCATCAACCTGCATGACGGCACCGTGTCGTCCCGCCAATCCGCCGTGCGCCGCTGAGCGAAGAGGAAACCACCGTGAAAAAAATCTCCATGCAGACCTCCATCTCCTCCCTGCGTTCGGCCCTCGCCCTGGGCGCCATCGCGTCGATGTCCCTCGCGGCGGGCTGCCCAGCACCCGTCGAGGCCGAGCCCAAGAAGAAGCCTCCCGTCGAGGAGCCACCCGATGTCACCAACATCGCCAACGTCTTCGCCCACGACCCCATCACGGACAATCAGACCGCCGTCGAGGTCACCATCGCTGCGCCCACCACCAGCGACGGCACCTTGACCAACGACTTCGTCAACGCGCTGAACTGCCTTCAGGTCGATGGCGGACCAACGGTGTTTGGCTTTGCCACCGTCTGTCTCGAAGACAGCACCGCCAAACCCGATGACGACGGCAGCTATCGCTCGGTCTTGCCGCCGACGTCTTTTGCCGACGCGCAAGACTCCTTTGCGCAGGTGCAGATGTACCACCACGTCAACATCATCCACGACTACTTCAAGGACACCTTCGAGTTCACCGGCCTCGACTTCCCCCTCAACGCCGTCGTGAATTTGTCGATCAAGGTCCAGGGTGCGTGGCAGGCCTTCGAAAACGCCGCCTTCATCCCCGAGGCATCATTTGCCGCCTTCGGTCTGCCCGCCCGCGACAACGGCGCCATCATGTTTGGCCAGGGCGGCACCGTCGACTACGCGTATGACGCCAGCGTCATCTACCACGAGTACACCCACGCGATGATTGGCCCCGACCGCATGAACAGCGTGGGGCTCAAGGTCCATGGCCTCGACAACACCGCCGGCGCCATGAACGAGGGCCTGGCGGATTACTTCGCCTCGACGGTCCTCGATGACGCCTTCTTGGGCCGGTATGCCCTCGGTGCCCAGGGGCGCGATCTGGAGAGTGCACGTTCCTGTCCGGCGGACCTGACCACCGAAATCCACGCCGACGGCAAGATCGTGGGCTCGGCGCTGTGGGAGGTGCGCACCGCCCTGGGTGCCGCCGTGACCGACGAACTCGCGTTCAACGCGGTGCAAAACGCCACCGGTGAGACCGGCCTCGACGAATTCGGCGAATTGCTGCGCGCCGAAGCCGTCGCTGCTGGCGTCGACGACACCGTCACGCCCATCCTCACCGCCCACGGCATGATCGGCTGCGAACGCGTCAAGCCCTGGGTCGCGGTCAGCTTCGCCAACACGCCCGAGCAGGTGCCGCATCAGGTGGAAGGCATGCAGAACGCCCAGGGCGGTTTTCCTGACGGCATGCCCGGCTACCACCAATTCTCCGTCGAGGTCCCCGCCGGCAAGTCGGTAGCGTTGAACTGGTCGCTGGTGCCTGCCCAGGGCTTTGGTGGCGGCGCCAATGGGCCCCTGCACCTCGCGGTGCGTAAAGGCAGCGCCGTCGAATACAACTTCAACGGCGACATGACCGCCGACGGCATCGTCAACAACGCGGCGTTGGCCAACGACGCTCAGGCCGTGACGCTGACGGGCAACTGTCTGCCCGCGGCCGGTGGTCGCTTGTTCCTGACCTTCTTGAACACCAACGACGGTGGCGCGGGCGTGGCCACCATGGGTATTGCCCTGGTCGATGCCCCGGCCGACGGCGCGACGGTCAACAGCTGCGACTGATCTCCAGCGAACGCTCATGACGACGTCGCCAGGGTCACGGCCCCGGCGACGTCGTTTCGTATGCGCGGATGGAGCCGACTGCTGCCGGCCGGCCCTCGACGGCGCTGGCCGCCGTGATCATGTCTGCCCCGCCATCGACGTCGCCTTCAACGGCCACTGGAGCTCGGGCAGCGCGAGGTTCAAGGCCCCGGTCAGCAAGATGCCGCCTTCGGCGACTGCAGCCGGGCCGCCAACGCTCCTGCCTTCCAAGGCGCAACGCAGAAAAGCCGACGCCGTCAGCAAGGCGTCAAAGACGTCTTCGCTCGCAACGGCGTCTTCGCAGTCGTCAATGGTGACCCCGTGGTTCTTGACCCAGGGACGCTGCAGCAAGGTGGCGAGCGCCGTCTCGCGGGCATGCTGCTGTGTCTTTGCCAGACGCAGCCGCGCTCGGTGCTGCGGTGGCGCATCGAGCAATGCCACCGCATAAGCGACTCGTGGGTAGATCTCGCCGACCACGACGCGCCGCCGCTGCAGCAGCTCGTCAAGGTCAGCGCCATCAAAGGGCCACAGCCCGAAGGTCCGCCCCGGCATCTCGACCGCCAGCTGTTGCCACAGGGCCAGGGCGCCGCTGCCGACGCTGCCCGGGATGCCGGCGGTGATGAACACCGGATTGGCCCCCGTGCGCCTGTCGATGTCGCGCCACAAGACGACCCCCTGCCTGGCGGCGCACGCCTCAAACAGACCTCGGGAGCCGGCGCCAGCGGGCACCCGAAAAAACGGCCTGTCGAGACACCACGCCGCCACCGAATCAACGGGGCGGGCAAAATCTGGCTGTGCAGCCAGATGAGCGAGCAGCGCTTCGAAGGAGGGAAGGTGACTCGCCGCGAGAAAGCTCTCTGGAACGCCGAGGGCACAATCGAAACCGATCACCACGTCGCCGTCGAGTGCGCTTGCGGCGTCAAGGACGCGATGGAAGTCGATGTGCGGAAAGCGCCAACGCCCGGCCCGTCGCGACCGGGTGTCGGCCACGCAAACAGCGCGCCGAGGAGCCTCCTTGCTCCAATCCGCGCAAACGAATGTCGTCACGTTTTGCCTTCTGTACAGATTTCCACGACAGGGGCCCGCTTTTCCCATCGAAGGAGATGAAGACGCCACCGATTGCGCAGCAACGGCATCTCGTTTTGATGCGAGCCTCCACGGTGCACTCTTTCATGCGGTCCTCACTGAACGCGACGAGCGTCGCCGAGCTGTCCTGGATGGGCCGGCAAGCAAGTTTCGCCGTGCCCTCGGCCCTGTTGATGCGGGGCGTGCACCTGGCGATGGGGGCGACGTCGATGGGGACGCGGCCATCCGACGACGCCATCGCCGCATTGCGAAAAAGCTGGGTCAGTCTGCTGCGGGAGGACGTCAAGGATGCCAGGGACGGCATCTATCCTTCGTCGCTGTTGACGTTACCAACGCGCGATGTGCTGTCGTTGCTGCCCGATCTGGCCGCCTCGTTGGCCAAGGTGGTTGCGCGTTCCAGGCGCGGCGACTTCAGCGTCGAGGCGGTCGACGGCGTCGACGCTGGCCCGGTGCCACTGCCGTCGTACTATCGACGCGCGTTTCACTGGCAAGCAGACGGCTGGCTGAGCCCGCGGTCTGCCCGCGTCTATGAGCCAAGTGTAGAGCTCTTGTTCGCGGGGGCTGCCGCACCCATGCGCCGTCGAGCCCTGCGACCGTTGAAGCAGGCGCTGCGCGGCAAGCATCGGCCGCGGGTTGTCGACGTGGCCTGCGGTGCGGGCGGTTTTTTGGCTCAGCTGGCGGTGACGGCACCCGAGGCTCGCCTCAGCGGTTTCGACCTCTCGGCCAGCTACGTGGCCCACGCCAAACAAACGCTGGCGAAATCCGGTGTGGTCGCTGAAGTCGCCGTTGAAAATGCCGAGGCCCTCCCGCTCAGGGACGGCCTTGTCGACGCCGCCACCTGTGTGTTTCTGTTTCACGAGCTGCCAAGGCAGGCCCGCCGTCAGGTGGCGAGCGAGCTCAAGCGAATCCTCGTACCGGGAGGAACGGTCGTCATCGTCGACGCGGCCCAGCAGCACGCCAGTCCTGAGCTGGCGCCATTTCTGGACGCGTTTGCGGGCAGTTATCACGAGCCCTACTTTCGCTCCTACCAGCTCGATCCGCTGGAAGACGTGCTCCAGGACGTGGGACTGACCGTGACGTCCACGTCGACAGCGTTTGTGTCGCGGGTCGTGGTGGCGCGGCGCCTGTAGCCCCAACACGGCTCTGCTTCTGCCTGTGTCGCCGTGGGGCGAGATCGGGCGAGGTCGGGCGAGGTCGGGCGAAGTCGGGCGAGGTGAGGCGAAGTGAGGCGATGTAGGGCGGGCGGGCCGTCGTTGACGCTGTCGGCTCCACCGGCACGATGCCGTGTATGAATGCTCGATCGACCTTCGCTGCTGTCTCACATTTGCTGATGGCAATGCTTGGCGGCGCCGTCGCCTGCGGTGGCGCGCCACCGACCATCGAGCTCGGTGAGGGCGAGGGCGAGGGCGAGGGCGAGGGCGAGGGCGAGGGCGAAGTGCCGCTCATCGAAGCCACCAACGATACCTGTGCTGCCCCGATCGTCCTTGGCGACGGCGAGTCCTTTGCGATGCCCGGCTTCACCGCGACCACCACCCGCAACAACTGCAGCGCGACCAACGAGGCCGGCGACGACGGCATCGAAGACGTTGCGTTTTCATTTGTGCTGTCGTCCACCAGCACCGTGCGGGTGACCGCCAATGGCGACCAGGGCGACGGCGAGACCTTCGCATCACCGACCCTGACGCTATTCGACACGCCCTTGTGCGCCTTCCCCGTGACCAAGGTTGTCAACGACCGCACCTGCGTGGGCGACGGTCTGACCTTTGACGCGCCGACGGTGATGACCGTGACGGGGCTTGCGGCCGGCACCTGGTTCGTGGTCGCTGAGACCTTTGGCGACTTGTCCCCCTTCACCATCACGGTCGACGTCAATCCCTGAGGCTGCGGGATTCAAGGGAGCCGGGCCCCGACGTCGGGGTCGATGCTGACGCGGACCCGGGCGAGGCCACGGGCGACGATGCCGAGCTCCCGCGCGGCCTGCCGAGAGAGGTCGACAATCCGTCCGTCAACGTTCGGACCGCGGTCGTTGACGCGACAACGGACCGTTTTGCCCGTGCTGATGTCCTCGACGACGAGGACGGTGCCAAAAGGCAGGCTGCGATGGGCGCAGGTCAAGAGCTTGGGGCGATACCGCTCGCCACTGGCGGTGCGTCGGCCTGACAGGCGGTTGCTGTACACCGACGCCAGACCAACGCCGAGACCGCTGTCGTCGTCGGCCAGTGGCGGTGGTTCGACGTCCTCCGGCGGCGGTTCGACAACGACGACCAATGGCGGTGTCGCTTTGGGTGTCGTCGTCGGTGCTGTCGGTGCTGTCGGTCCAGTGGGTGTTGGCGTTGGTGTTGGCGTTGGCGACGACACCGAGGCACACGCCCCAAGGCCCGCGACCAGGGCGCAGACAGCAAGGCACCGGGCAAAACGCGCTGACACCGACCCAAGGTGCCACACGGCGTTTGAACACGTCACCGGCGTGAACAGGCCCCAACCCCCAACCCCTTCCCCATGGGCGCGGGCGCTTTGTATCCGTGTCGGCGTCGGTGTCGGCCGCTATGGGGAAGGGGCGCCGGACGTCGACACCTTGGCGGGGGCTGGCCCGAGCTGTTACTTCGACGGCATGTCTGCACCATCGCTGCTGGCGTTGCTGGGCCCCACCAATACCGGCAAGACCCACCTCGCCATCGAGACGATGGTGGAGCACGACGACGGCGTCATCGGTCTGCCGCTGCGGCTGTTGGCCCGCGAGGTCTACGACCGCCTCTGCCTCAAGGTCGGCCGCGAGCGTTGCGCGCTGGTGACCGGTGAAGAAAAGATCGTGCCCGAGGGGGCTCGCTACTTCGCCTGCACCGTCGAAGCCATGCCCCAGCACCTGGAGCTGAGGGGCAGCACGAGGCCGTTTTCGTTTGTGGCCATCGACGAGATCCAACTCTGCGCGGATCGGGAGCGGGGTCACGTCTTCACCGATCGCCTGCTGCATCGCCGGGGCACCCGCACCACGATGGTGATGGGCGCCGACACCATGGCCGAGCCCCTCAAGCGCCTCTTTGGCGATGCCGTCGTCATCGAGAGGCGCCCTCGCCTGAGCCAGCTGAGCCATGTGGGCAGCAAGAAGATGTCACGACTGCCGCCCCGCAGCGCCGTGGTCGCCTTCTCCATCGCTGACGTCTACGCCCTCGCCGAGGACGTGCGCCACCACCACGGCGGCGCCGCCGTCGTCACCGGGGCCTTGTCGCCTTCGACGCGCAACGCCCAGGTGGCGATGTTTCAACGGGGGGAAGTCGATGTGTTGGTGGCGACCGATGCCATCGGCATGGGCCTCAACCTCGACATCACCCATGTGGCCTTTGCCGAATTGCATAAATTCGACGGCGACGATGTGCGGCCGTTGTCGGTGGCGGAGCTGGCCCAGATCGCCGGGAGGGCCGGACGCCATACGACTGACGGCACCTTTGGTGTCAGCAATGGTCTGCCGCTGCTGCCCCGCAGCGCCATCGACGCCCTGGAGCACCACGCCTTCCCGCCGGTGACGGCGTTGTGTTGGCGCAACAGCGACCTTGACACCGACAGCCTGCACGACCTGCTGCACTCGTTGAAGGAGCCGCCGGCGACGAAGCACTTTGGCTTTCTGGTGTCGGGGCGGCCATCGTCAGACCTGCTGGCCCTGGAGAGGTTGGTCCATCATCCACACATCAGCGCCAGCGTCGGTGACGACGACGACGTGCTCGCATTTTTTGAGCACTGCCAAATCCCCGACTTCGCTCGCATCGCCCCCGACGACCACGCGGCGTTGATTCTGGCGGTCTGGTCGATGACGCAGTCGGGAGGCGTCACCGCCGATTGGCTCAACGAGCGGGTCGCTCACCTCGACCGCGACGATGGCGACGTCGACACGCTGGTAGCCCGACTGGCCCGGGTGCGAACGCTGACCTACATCACCCACAAGTCGGGCTGGGTGCGAGACGCCAGCCATTGGCAGCAGGTCACGCGGCGGGTGGAGGACCGCTTGTCCGACGCCCTGCATGAGCGCTTGACCCATCGCTTCGTCGACAGGCTGCGCACGGTGGTGATGGGCGGGCGCGTCAAGGCCGACGTCGACGACAGCGGCGGCGTCAGCGTCGCGGGCGAGAGCATTGGCCGACTGCAGGGGCTGCGCTTTGTCGCCGACAGCGACGACGGCCGCGACCGGGCCCGCCTGCGGGTGACGGCGGCAGCCCGAGGCCTGACGACGTGGATGAAGGAGAGGGTCGAGGCCCTGTTGGCCGCCGACCACAGCGCCTTTGACATCGACGTCCCGACGCTGACGGTGACCTTCGACGGGCAGCCCGTGGGTCGACTGGTCAAGGGTCGCAGCCGCCTGTGGCCCAGGGCCCTGCCCCTCACCGACGACACGGCGCTGGACACGGGCGCCTATCGGGCCCGCCTGGAGGACAAGCTCACCGCTGCGGTGCGCCAATGGGTCGAGGGTTCGCTGCCCCTGGTGTGCGCCATCGACCCCGACAGCATGGCCCAAAGTGCCCGCAGCATCGCCCGGGCGGTGCAAGACGGCCTCGGGCTGTGCGATCGCCACGCCATCGAAGCCGAGGCCGGCGCGGTCGACGACGACGGCCGCAAATCGCTGCGCAAGGCCCGGGTGCGCCTGGGCTTTTTGGATGTCTTCGTCGACGACGCCTTCAAGGAGCGGGCGGTCAAGGCCCGGGCGGCCCTGCTGGCCGTCTGGCAGGGACACTCGTCGACGCCGCCACTGCCACCGTCGGGCGTCAGTTCATTTCTCGTCGGTGAGCGACCGGTGGGCTTCGTGCGGGCGCTGGGCTTCCACGTGGCCGATGGTCCAGAGCTGCCCAAAGGCCCGCGGGCCTTTCGCGCCGATCTGGTCGACGATGTCGGGGTGTTGTTGAAGACCCTGCCCCTGCCGTCGTTGGTGCCGGCCTCGGCGCTGGAACGACTGGGCTGTGGTCGCGAGGAGTTCCTGCCGGTGCTGTCGTGGCTCGGCTACGGCCTCGACAGCGAAGGACGGGTGGTGCGCGGCACCCGACGCCGCCCCCGTTCGGCGACGGCCATGGCCCCGACTCCGCCCCGGTCGCGAGCGATGCCGCAGCAACGCACGACGACAGCGACGACAGCGACGACAGCGACGACAGCGACGACAGCGACGACACCGACGACACGGGCCACGACATGACGGGTGGGCGCAGCCCTGATGCCCAGTCGGTGCGCATCGACGCCTGTGCCGACGACGCCCTGCTGATGACGTTTGCCGAGGAAGCCGGCGAGAGCGCCACTGAACGGGTCATCTCGGCGTGGCGGGCCCTGCAGGCCCTGCAAGCGCCGTGGCTGGTACGCAGCCAGCCGGCCTACACCACGCTGCAGGTCGTGCTGCGGGCCGGCACCGACCTTTCTGCCGTGCAGCGCGTCCTGCGGGCTCTGCCGACGTCTGGGGGCCTGCTGCAGGCCCGCACGCTGGAGCTTCCCGTCTGCTACGACGGCCCCGACCTGGGCGACGTCGCCGACCACGCCGGCCTTGGCGTCGACGACGTCGTTCGCCTTCACACTGATCGCCCGTACCGGTGTGCGTTTGTGGGATTTCTCCCTGGCTTTCCCTACCTGCTGGGCCTCGACGCCGCCCTCCACACGCCCCGGCTGACGACCCCGCGAACGAGCGTGCCGGCGGGCAGCGTGGGCATCGGCGGCGCCCAGACCGGCGTGTATCCGACCCCGAGCCCCGGCGGCTGGCGGCTGCTGGGGCGCACGCTGCAGCCCCTGGGCCCTGGCTGGATCGAAGCGGGTGACGTCGTCATCTTTCGCGCCGTCGGCTCCCGATGACGGACGTCGTCGCCGCCGTCGCCGCCGTCCTCAAGGTCGTGGCGGTCGCTGGACGCCTGTCGGTGGTCGACGGTGGACCCCGCGCCTGGGCGGGCGTTCACGACGGCTGCCTGGCGGCCGACGACCGGGCCCTGACCCTGCTCAACGCCGTCGTCGGCAATGCGTGGTGGCGCGCGGGGCTCGAACTGCTGCCGGGCCCGTGCACGCTGCTGGCCTGCCGCAACGTCACGGTGGCCGTCGGTGGCGGCGCCGGCCGCGTCACGGTCGATGGCGTCGACGTCACATCATGGCACCCGTTGCACCTGACCCAGGGTCAGCTGGTGCGCCTCGGCCCGTGCACCGCAGGCCTGGTGCGCGTGGTCGCCATTGCCGGCGGCTGCGCCACACCCGCGGGCTCTCGCCTGGCAGGTGGCGGCAGCGTCGATGGCACCGCCGGCAGCGACGCTGCCGGCGGCGCTGCCGTCGGCGCTGCCGTCGGCGCCGACGCCGTGGCCCGAGCACCTGACAGTGAGGACCAGGACGCTCATCTGCAGCA
>CAJBHN010000723.1 GCA_903952805.1 uncultured Myxococcales bacterium
CGTTGTCGTAGGTCACGTCCCAGGCCGAGGCGTGGCAGACGACGTCGCGGTCCTTCGGCTTGATGAGCATCGAGCGATTCCAGAACGACTCGGGGAGCTTTTTGAGGCCGAGGTTGACGAAGAACTCCTCGCCCATCTTGGCGAGGCGGAGTTCGTCGACGTTTTTTTCCTTCAAGGCGCTGGTGATGTCGAGGCTCGCCTGACCGGGGTAGGGCTCGATGACGTCGTAGATGTTGCCCCATTCCTGGGCCCACATATTGCCGAGCAGGAAGGCGGGGATGGGGCCTGTGTCCTTGACCTTGCCCGGGTATTGCTGGGCGAGGCGGGAGCGCACGTAGCAGTGCAGGTCGCTGTACAGGGGCTTCACCTGCTGCCACAGGCGCTCCATCTCGGTCTCGAACTGGTCGGGGCTCATGTCGTAGCGGGACTTCCACAACGCACCGGCTTCCTTGAAGCCGAGGTTCTGACTGCCTTCGTTCACGAGCTCGACGTAGCGACGAAACAGGGGCGTGATCTCGGGGCTGATGCTGTGCCAGCCGTTCCACGCTTCCCGCAGCTCGTCGTAGTCGCGGCTGGTGGCCATGACCTTGCTGAGTTCCTCGAGGTCACGGCAGGCGGGCTCGCTCTTGCCCTTCACTTTGGTGCAGGCCTTGCCCTTGCCGTAGATGGAGGTCATCTGGCTGGCGATGGTGGCCAGCTCCGACGTCTTCTTGGCGTCGTTTGGGGCGGGCAAATCCGCCGACACCTTGAGCAGATGGATTTGGCGAGCGGTCGCGGCGTCGAGGGGCAGGCCATCGAAGCGGGCGGCCTCTTTGATGGCGTCCTTGACGTAAATCATCAGCAGCTCGGCGGCGTCGGCCGACATGATCTCGGTGTCGTCGGTGATGTAGGTATTTTTGACCCACTCCGCCCGCGCCGCCTGCGTCGACAAACGCTTCAAGTCGGCGTTGACCCGCTTGATGAATGCTTTGGCCTCCTGGGGCGTCGGCTTGGAGCGCACCGCAGCGGCGGCGGCCGGGGCATCGCCCGCCAGCGCAACGTTGGCCGACAGCGTCGACAAGCCCGTGATGGCCAGGGCACACACAGCAAGGGAGGTGAGCGAGCAGAGGTGGCGTCTCAACATGGACGCAGCCATAGCGCAGCGACGATGCCGTCGACAGCGTTCCCGTACAACGCAACGCGTCACCGCGCTCCGCTGGATGACCCGGCGACGGCCGCAGCGGGCGCGGGCTCCTCCTCCCGATGACGGACCACGACGCCCGTTGCGTCTCTGACGTCGACGGCGGATCGTGGTGCCATGCGTGTGTCGACGATGACTTCGTGCGCGATCGTGATGCTGTCGGCCGCCTGCGGCCCCCGCGGCTTTGACGTCGTCGTCATTGAACGTGACCCGCCTCCCGTCGAGGACCCGAACGACCCGACGGACCCGACCGACCCGACGGACCCGACCGACCCGACCGACCCGACCGACCCGAGCGGCCCCACCCTCGTCGACGTCAGCCATACCCGTGAGTTGCGCGGCGGCTGGGTCGCGACGGTCTTTGGCATCAACTGGCCGTCCAACAGCGGCGCCTCGGCCGACGTCAAAGAGCAGGAACTGCGCGACCTCATCGACGACGCTGCCGACGCCGGCTTGAACGCTCTCTTCTTCCAGGTGCGGCCCGAGAGCGACGCCTTGTACGCCTCGAGCCGCGAACCATGGAGCCGTTTTCTGACCGGCACCCAGGGGCGAGATCCGGGCTTTGATCCCCTCGCCGTCGCCGTCGAACACGCCCACGCTCGCGGCGTCGAACTCCATGCCTGGATCAATCCCTATCGGGGCCTGACGTCGACGTCGGTCAACGCCGCCTCCAACCACGTCACCCGCACCCTCGCCGCCCACGCCTTCACCTACGACGGCGGCGTGTGGATGGACCCCTCATCGCCGCAGGTGCGGGCCCACGTCACCGAGGTCGTCACCGACATCGTCGAAGGCTACGAGGTCGACGGCATCCACTTCGACGACTACTTCTATCCCTACCCCGATGGCGTGGGCTCCTTCCCCGACAGCGCGCCGTTTGCGACCTATCAGCAGGGAGGCGGCACGCTGACGCGCAGCGCGTGGCGTCGTGAAAACGTCAACAGCCTCATCGAAGACACCAGCGTCGCCATCGCCGCCGTCCGACCGTCGGTGCGCTTTGGCGTCAGCCCCTTTGGCATCTACCGGCCCGGCACCCCGGCGGGCATCACCGGCCTCGACGCCTTCGAAGCCATCGCCTGCGACCCCGTGACGTGGCTGGCGATGGATTGGGTCGACTACCTCGCCCCCCAGCTCTACTGGCCCACGACGCAAACGCGCCAGGCCTTCGGCACGCTGCTGCCCTGGTGGGCGAGCCTGCCCGACGGCGACGGCCGCTTCGTCGTCGCCGGCATGAACCTGGCGGCCTGGGACCCGGGCGGCGCCTGGACCCTCGGCGAGTATCAGGCGCAGACCGACATCGTGCGGGCGCATCTGGGCACCGGCGCCGGCGGCTCCATCCTGTACCATGTGGACCCGATCCTCATCGACGACGACGTCAAGGCGGCCTTCGCAGCGCTGAACGTGCAGCCGGCCCTGCCCCCGCCGGTGGCCGCCGACCCGACCGTCCCTGCAGCACCCATCGCCACCGTCGACGGCACCACCACCGTCGTCACTGTCGACGACGCCACCGTCAGCAAGGGCTTGAGCGTCTACGTCGAGCGCAACGGCGCCTTCGTCCTCGACGACGTTGTCTTCGCCGATCGCGTCGTCCTCCCCGCCGGCGCCCGCCGCGCGGTGGCCACCATCGGCAAAAACGACCGCGAGAGCCGCGCCGTCGTCGTCGACGCCCGCTGAGTCGCGCGGTGGTGTGAGCCGTACTCGGTCATGAGCCCTGCGGTCAGCATGGCGACACGGCCCACACGCCGACGCCGGCGACGACGCGCTGCCAATCGCCGATGGCCCACCTCGACGAGGTGGCGTCGACGTCAGTTCGAAAACTGGCGCAGCACGTTGGTCAGCTGAAACTGCGGAGCCGCCGGCGGTTGGTTGGCGACCTGGTCGAGGTGATGATCGTAGCTGTAGATCTTGGTGGCGCCGTCGCCGTCGTGCCAGGCACCGGAACTGTTGGCTTCGTGGACGTTGGAAAACGCGCTGCCGTAGACGGCGTTCCAGCCGACAAAGATCGAGCCGCGCACGACGCGGTCGTGGGGCAGGCCCGCCCCACGGTGCCAATGCTCGTGCAGGCGCATCGAGTAGGAGAGCTCTTCGCGACACCCCCCCGCTGGACCGGCCGCGGCCTCGCCCCAGCCGTAGAGAAAGGCGCCGTGGTAGCGCGTCGAGTCGGCGTCACGCAGCTCCCAGAAGGTGCGCACCGGGACGTTCCACGGGGCCTCGTCGTCGGTCCAGGCGTTGGACAGCAGGCCGATGGTGTCGCCGCCAATCATCAACGGCACCCAGGTGGCGTTGAGCGCGTCGGGGCGATCCGCAGGCACCGACGACGTGTTCAGGCTGCCCAGCACAAACATCGGCAAGTGGGTGACGATCGACAGCCCCTTGGGCAACACCGCCTTGCTCAACACCGCCCCGTTGACGACGCGCACGGCGTTGACCCGGGCATTGAGGGTGCCGGCATGATACGGCGCGCACGGGGGCACGAAGAAGCGGCGGCCGGTGCCCGTCCCGAAATTACCAGCGCCGTCGTAGCTGGCCATGGCGCCCGCGGCGGGGTCGGAAAACGTCGAGTCGGTGCACAGGGGCTGCGGCAAGGCCCGCTGGAAGGCCGGGTTGCGGCGGGTGCCACCGACGAGGCCGTTGAAGTCGCTGTAGCCCTGGTAGCGGGCCGCCGTCGTGAGCGGCGAGCCGGTCAGGCCGTCGATGGGCTGCACGGTGTCTGTCGGCGTGGAACCGCCAAAGCCAGACACAGCGTCGTCCTGCAGGCCCTGGAAGGGCCAATAGGTGGCGCGCCCAGTGCTGCTGGCGTCGCCGTAGCCGTCGCGAAAGCCCGGCCAGGTGGCGCCGACCCACACCGCGCCGTTGAAGGGCTCACCGCGGGCGAGAAACACGGCCCCGAGCTCGTTGGCGCCGGTGTCCTGCAGCGCCTCCTGCAAGGCGGCGACGTCGATGTTGATGGGCAACATGTTGAACAGCGGCAGCTGCCCCGCCTCGAAGTCACCCAGCCCCAAAGACGCCTCACGGTCGGCGCCACAGTCGGCGGCCCCCGGCGCGGTGCCGGTCTCGTCCCACGCCGAGCGAAAGCCCCCGCGCGTGCCCTGCAGCAGCTGCGCCGCCGACGTCGCCCTCTGGGTGGGGAAGCATTTGCTGTTGGTGCCGCCCTCGCAGCCAGGCACGGCAGTGGAACCGGTAAAGCCCGGGCTCCACACGGGGCCGCTTTCTCGATGCAGCACGCCATAGGAGACGACCGCTCTGTCCGTTGACGACGTCAGCGCCACACTCGACGGCGCGGTGCGGTAGTATGAATAGCGCTGGGGACGGGCGGCGCCGCCAAACAAATCGCCCTGACCGACGTCGTCACCGGCGCCGACCCACAGGTCATTGCCACGAGCCTGATAATGGCCGGGGTGGTCGGACCAGATGGGGCGACCGAGGTGCTCGGGGGTGGCGGGATCTCTGAGGTACCAGACCCCGTCGAGGATGCGCAGATCGGCCTTGAAGGCGACCTTCTGGGCGCGCACGTCGAGGGGCTCCGCCGGCAAGACCGGGTCAATGAGAAAACGGCTGTTGCCGTTGTTGCGTTGCAGCGCATGGACGGCGTTGCGCCCCTGCTGCACCAGCGGCGTGCCGCGGATGGGCGCGCGCAACACGGGCACGCCGTGGGTGGCGTCTTGCACCTGGCCATTCCACAGACCGGCGGCGGTCGTCCAGTCGGCGCTGTCGGCGTCCTTGTCAAACAAGAGCGAAAAGCCCGATGCGAAGCCCGCACTGGCATAGGTGCCGGCGCCGTTGGCCAGCGGCGTGCGCGACACAAAGACGCTCCGGGTGCCGATGCCACCGGACAACTCGCCGCGACACCCCGAGCCGCGCAACTTGTAGATGAAGCCTCCCGACGTGAGCTTCTCGAAAAACGAGTCGTCCCCCGAGCCGATACACATGTTGCCGTTGCTGTGGATGCGGCCGGCGTACTTGGCGCCGGGGCCGTTGAAGATGAAGGCGTAGCCGTCGATGAACGCGAAGAACTGAAACATCGGAATGAAGAGCCGCTCGACGGTGACGTCGACGCGGACGAAGGCCCCCTCGCGCAGGTCGGTCTGATGGCCGCGCACGACGAGGTCATAGGGCTGAATGAGGGCGCTCATGCCGCGAAAGGCGCCTTCCTGCACCTGACCGCTCACGCGGGGCCGGATGCGGTCCACCCGCAATTCGTCGAGGACAAATCCAGCCGGCGTCAGCGCGGGCAGCAGTGGCGCGAGTTCAGTGTTGAGTTCGTCGCGCTGGCGGCTCAGGTGGCTCTCGATGGCCGCGGCGGCGGCGCTCGGGTCGAGTGGCAGGGTGTCTGGCAGCGGCGGCTTGACGATCAGCAAGTCACCCGCGGCGACCGCGCCGGCGCGCGCGACGCCAGTGATGGCGTATTGGGCCTGGGTGCGGCGAAACAAACGCATGGTCGTCGTCGACGACGTCTGCAGACTTGTCAGCAACACCGTCAACCCCGCCGACAGCAGGGCCACCATCACGATGACCAGCGGCAACGAATAGGCGCGAGGAGCCATGGCGGACCTCATAAACCAACGGCGGTGGGCAGCGACACGGTGGCCCGCGCCCGCTGCAAAAAGACGCCAGCCTGGCCGGCAATGGTGCCGCCGTCGGTCACGAGGGCCTTGCCGGCGTCGGCGACGTCGACGGTGGTGCCCACGCCCAACTCCAGGCGCAGCATGCGCAAAGCGGTGGGGCGGGTAGCGTCTTGGAGCCGACTGAAGAGCACCTCACCGGTGTCGTCGTCGCGGATGCCAAAGGAGACCGAGAAGCCAAAGACCTCGTCAGCCAGGCGCACCGACTCGCGGCTCCCGTCGCCGTTGAGGTCGCGCATGAAGATGAGTTCCTGACGAGCGACGTCGCGAAGGATGGAGAAGGTTTGCCCTCGCACCAGGCGGGCCCGGCCCCACGCCGACGACGGCAGCGCCGCGGCCGTGCTCACCGACAGGTCGACACCGGGAGGACTGCTCAGCTCACAACTGCAGTCGCTGACCCGCGGCGAGCAGCGCATGTCCTTCCAGCCGGGCCGGAAACTGCCATCGGGGGCCGTCGTCGACGCCGGCAGCATCACCACGGTGATGGGCTCGGCGGGGTAGCCATTGGCCGCCGTCAGGGGACAGGTACCGTCGCCGCCGTCGGCGATGAAAACCCGCTGGGGCGTGCCGTCCCAGGTCGTCGTCAAGGTCAGATGCACGGCATCTTGCAGGTCGAGGAGATGGACCGGCCGGTCCACGCACGACGACGACGCAGCTGGACACGTCGACAACACCGCCTCCCACGGACGCACCGAGCGCTGCCCCACCTGGCGGAAGAACGGCACGAAGTATTCTTCGAGCAGCTTGGCCCGCTCGTGCAGCGACGTGAGTTCCCGCTGACTCACAAAGCTGCGCTGAATGGTGACCGACACCGTCACCGCCGCCGCCAACACGATGCCGGCGATGGCCGAGGCCACCATCATCTCCAACAGGGTGAAGCCACGGTGACGCATCAGTCGCGATTGGTTTCGAGGGTGAGGTTCTTGCTGCGACCGCCCGTGCGCCAGCGGACATCGACGACGACATGGCTCACCGCCGGTACGGCGACCAGGGTGCTGACGGTCCACGAGACGATGAAGGCGCCGGCGGGGTCGAGGGCGCCGCTGTTGCCACGGCGCTCTTCGTGGATGGCGGTGGGGGAAAGCTCGGGAGCGCCGCGGGCTGCGGTCAGCAGCCGCTCCATGCGCTCCTGCGCGATCTCGGCGGCGGCGGCGTGCAGTCGCATGTCGGAACGCAACGACGTCGACGTCGACACCGTCGACACCACGCCGGTGACGGCCACCAGAAACAGGGCCCCCGACACCATGACCTCCAGCAGCGAAAAGCCACGCCCCTGCTTCATGTGGGCTTGCCTTGCTTGACGACGCCAGCGGCGGGCCAGATGAACAGGGGCGTGGTGCGGCCGTCGGTGTCGGTGACGCCGATGGTGGCTGGTTCGGACAAGGCCAGGGAGCCGTCGGGCAAAAAGATCAACGACGACACCTCGACGCCAAGGACCAATAACGGCGTCATCGAGGTCGAGGCCCGCAGTTCCACCAGACCCGACGACGGGGGGACGGCTTGCGGCGCCGCCGGGCAGCCCAGCGACGCATCGGTAAACAAGACGGCGGTCAGGACCTTGTTCGACGTGCGGTTGACCTTGACGCAGGCGGCGTTGCGGCGGGCGTGGTTTCTGGCGCCCACCAGCAGGGAACGAACCCTCTCGATGTCTTCCTGGGCGCGTTGGCGTTGGACGAAGGCGCTGCCGAGACCAACCGACAACGACGCCATGACGCCGGCGATGGCCACCACCACCATCACTTCCACCAGGCTGAAGCCACGACGCATGCACAGAAGCTACACCCAATGGCCGCCGGCGACGCCATGCCAGCCGCCGACGCCTCGGGCTGACAGCCCCCCACATGGGCAACCATGTGGGTGTCACGCCCACCACGACGCCAGCGGCCGTCAGCGCCAAGACGTATCCGTGCTTCACCCACCCTGCGTGGCGCTGTAGATGCTCGCCATGCCGAGCTTTGACTTCAGCCCCATCTTTCCGCTGCCCCACGACGACACGCCGTACCGGCTGCTGACGACCGAGGGGGTCTCGACCTTCGAGGCCCGCGGCAAGACCTTCGTGGCCATCGAGCCGTCGGCCATCACGGCGCTGACGTCGGAGGCGATGAAGGACATCGCCCACCTGCTGCGGCCTGGTCACCTGGCCCAGCTGCGCACGATCCTCGACGACCCCGAGGCCTCCGACAACGACCGCTTCGTCGCCCTCGACCTGCTGAAAAACGCGGTCATCGCCGCCGGCTTCGTGCTGCCGGGCTGCCAGGACACCGGCACCGCCATCATCATGGGCAAGAAGGGGCAGTACGTGTTCACCGGCGGCGGCGACGAAGAAGCCATCGCCCGCGGCGTCTACGACACCTACGTGACGTCGAACCTGCGCTATTCGCAGCTGGCCCCGATCACGACGTTTGACGAGAAGAACACCGGCAACAACCTGCCGGCGCAGATCGACATCTTCGCGACTGACGACGACGAATACCATTTCCTGTTCATGGCCAAGGGGGGCGGCAGCGCCAACAAGAGCCTGCTGTTTCAAGAGACCAAGGCGGTGCTCAACGAGCCCGCGCTGATGAAGTTTCTGGCGAGCAAGCTCAAGAGCCTGGGGACCGCGGCCTGCCCTCCCTACCACCTCGCGATCGTCATCGGCGGCACGTCGGCGGAGCAATGCCTCAAGACGGCGAAGCTGGCGTCGGCGCGGGCCCTCGACGGCCTGCCCACCAGGGGCTCGATGTCGGGCCACGCCATCCGCGATCCCGAGTTGGAGGCGAAGGTGCTGACGCTGTCGCAACAGACGGGCATCGGCGCCCAATTTGGCGGCAAATACTTCTGCCACGACGTGCGGGTCATTCGTCTGCCGCGCCATGGCGCCAGCTGTCCCATCGCGATTGCGGTGTCGTGTTCGGCGGACCGGCAGGCCTGGGGGAAGATCACGAAGGGGGGCGTGTTCCTCGAAGCCCTCGAGCGCGACCCCGCCCACTACCTGCCCGACGTCACCGAGCAGCATCTGTCTGACGAGGTCGTGCAGATCGACCTGCGCCAACCCATGGCCGACATTCGCGCGGCGCTGTCGAAGCTGCCCGTCAAAACGCGGGTGAGCTTGACCGGTCCGTTGATCGTCGCCCGCGACATCGCCCACGCCAAGCTCAAGGAGCGGCTCGACGAGACGGGCACCCTGCCCGCCTACCTCAAGGACCACTGCGTCTACTACGCCGGCCCCGCCAAAACCCCGGCCGGCATGGTGTCTGGGAGCTTTGGCCCGACGACGGCCGGTCGCATGGATGCCTACGTCGACGCCTTCCAAAAAGCGGGCGGCAGCTTCGTCATGTTGGCCAAGGGCAACCGCAGCCCCGCGGTGACGGCGGCCTGCCAGCAGTACGGCGGCTTTTATCTGGGCAGCATCGGCGGTC
>CAJBHN010000724.1 GCA_903952805.1 uncultured Myxococcales bacterium
CAGCACCGCCAGCACCGCCGTCGACGCCCCGGACGACAGTCCCACGATGACGATGGGGATGGTCGAGAGGATGCTGCCAAAGATGGGGATGAGCGAGAACACCGCGGCCACCGTGGCCAACAAAAACGCGAACTTCACCTTGAGCAGCAGCAGGCCCACGAGGGTCAGCACGCCATTGATCATGCAGATGGTGAGTTGACCACGCACGACGCCACTGAGGCCATGGTCGATGCGCTCCAGCAGCGTCTGCAACTTGGCGCGATCGCGCACCGGCGTGATCGTGAACACGAACGTTTGCATCCGTTCGGTGTCGGCGACGATGAAGGCCGTCAGCATCAGCACCAACAAAGTCGCAAACGCCAGGCGTACGGCTCCTGTCACCACCGCCTGGACCTGCGACACGGCGGCAATGGCCCGGTCACGGGCCATCTTTTTGCCATCGCGAATCAGCTCCTGCGTGGCTGCGACGAGATCGACGCTGAAGGCCGGGCTGCTGGTGCTGCGCACCGTCGGCGCGGGCGCTTGTGTCGCTGACATCTCCGCCACGGCCGGTCCAGTCCAGACCCCGGTGACTGCTCCGTCGTCATCTTCAGCGGTGACGATGTGAATGGGGAGATCGTTGCGTTGGATCCACGCTTCGAGTTCGTTGGCCTTTTCGGCGATCCTGTCGTCCGACAGGCCATGAAACGCCCAGCTGGCCTCGCCACCCAGGCGGGAAAGCTCTTTATACAGCTGTGGCACAAAGATGCGCCCGCCGATGAACACCACGAAGGCGGTCACGAAATACAGCAACAGCACCGCTGCCCAGCGGGGGATGGAGCGGCCGCCAATTTGCCGCCTGGACAGCCAGCGCACCGGCGGAGCGATCACGTAGGCCAACGCAAAAGCCAACAGGAATGGCAGCAACACTTCGCGGACGACGAGCAGGATCGCCAACGCCGGCACCCACAGCAGGGCAAGGAGGCCCGCTCGCTGCAGGCGTTTGTCCGAGACCAGGTGCATCAGACGACGGTTCACCCGCATCGAGGTAGGGGTGTCTTCGGCAGGACGCAACCCGCGTGGCAGATGCCGGTTGACGGCGGAAGGCCGCTGAGGGAACCACGAGATCCCGCGGTCTATCGGCGGGCAAACTGCTCGACTGCTTATCGAGATGTCGCCGGAGAACTCCATGCATCGCGTCCCGTCGGTTTTCGCCTTGTTCGCCATGGCCTCGTCCGTTGGCTGCAGCCCCCTTTTCGACGTCGAATTCGACTGGACCATTGATGGCGACGAGCCCGCAACGGTGTGCGCCGTTTTGCCCGCGGGCGCCGAAATCGCCTTCACCATCGCCTCCAGGGCCAGCGCGGATCCCAGAGACGGCGGCGTCATCGAAACCCTGGTCACGGAAGAATGCGTCGACGGCACGGCCACTCTTCAAACCGGCGCCTTCGCCGACGTCCTTGTCCGCGTGGTCGACGGCGATGTCGTCCTCGGCGCCGCGCCTTCTGTCGCCGTAGCTCCAGGATCAGCCAGCCGCGGCTATGCCGACGGCAATGAACGCGCAGCCGCTGACATCTCCCTGCTGCAGGGTTCGATGACCGCCACGCTCAGCGTCGGCGGGCGCACCTGTGAAGAGGCCGGTGCGTCGTCGTTTACTGTCAGCCTGTTTGAAAATCCCGAACCCAATGCCCTGGTGGCGGTCGACGGCGCTGTCGACGTCGTCGTCCCCTGCGAAGGCGGTACCGCCACCTTCACCCACAGTCCCGTGCGCGTCGGCACGAGCTACCGGGTGCAAGCAGAAACCTCCATCGGCGATGTTGCATTCGCCACGGCGTCAGCAGGTGAGGGGCTCGTGGCCCGCGGTGCCGGCACCGTCGTCACCGTCGACCTCCAGGCCCGCTGAGACCAGGCGTGCCCGGCGGCAGTTCCCCGCACGCAGCACTCCTGCTACCGTGACCAAAGAGGCAGGCATGACGACGACTCCGAAGGCATCTGAACGGCGTGACGGCCCCCGCATCGACCTCCGACTCCGGGTCCGGTGGTCGGCGCAGACCTCGGCCGGTCCAGTGTCGGGCGAGGCTGAAGCCAGCGACGTCTCGCCCAAAGGGCTGCGTCTGGAGAGTGAGCACCAGGTCGACGTCGCGTCTGACCTCAACCTGGTGGTGGACGTCGGTGGCGACGCCGACGAGCTGGTCGCCAAGGGCAAGGTCATGTGGTGCCGGGAGCGCTCGAGTCCGAGCCGCCGGCCGGTCTATGACGTCGGCGTTTCGTTTGAGTCCGACTGGTTGGCCCGTGATCGCGGGCCTCTGGGTCAGGCATTGGCGCGCATTTTCGCCATGAACAGCTATGAGCCCGCTCGCAACTTTGAGCGCACCGAGGTGTCGGTGTCGGTGTCTGGTGGCGGCTCCGTATTGAGCGGGCCGTTGACCATGATCAACCTCTCGGTGGGCGGTATGCAGCTGCGCGCTGAGGGCGGGCTTGGCGACGGTGTCCGCGCCGGGATGGACGTCGAGGTCGCCATCGAAGTCGAGGGTGTCAACCGTGGCTACCTGGGGCGAGTCGCGTGGGTGGCCACCGCCACCGATGAGGCCGTCGGCGATCGCTTCGGCGTCGAACTCACTGGACTGAGCAGTGACGACAAGGCCTTGCTGGAGCGCTTGCGGGCTGGTCAGTCTGAGCCTTCCCGTATCGTGTTGATGCTCAAGGTCTGAGTTCGTCCATTCTCGGGACCTGGGCTCAAGCCATCACGCCAAAGACACGTCACCAACGGTGATGACATGGCGCTCTCCCTGGTCGTCGACGATGATGAGGGCGCCGTCTTCGTCGAAGTCGTCGGCGACACCACAGCGGCCATCGACCGTGACCCGGCGAGACAGGGTGGCTGACCGGTGACGAAGGTGGTCAAGCACGCCGCTGAAGCGGTCGGTGGTATCGTTGACAACGCCAGCGACGGCGGCGACCAGTTCCCTGGCCAGCATCAGCCGGGCGCGGTCATCGCCGTGGGCGGGTCCCCAGCCAGCGTCCGCCAGGGCACCGGCGTGATCGCGCAGGTCGTCAAATCCCCCGGGCGGCTGCCACAAGTTCAGTCCCACGCCCACAACGCAGCAGCGCAGCACTGGTCCACCGAGGGTCGCCTCGACGTCAATGGCCTCCACCAACAGACCACCTGCTTTGCGGAACGGACCCAGGATGGGGGACGGCGTCTGCCACGGTGCGGACGGCACCAGCAGGTCATTGGGCCACTTTGCCCAAGCGTCGACGCCGCCGTCCTGCAAACAGCCCAAGACAGCGGCACAGGCTGCAATCGACAGGCGCGGTGCTCGAACCATGGGCAGCTGGCACCGAAGCACCACGCTGAGCCACAGACCGTCATGGTCTGAGGCCCACCGACGTCCCAGGCGACCACGGGCCTCGGTCTGGCGCCTCGCCACGACTCCGGTGCCGTGGTCGCAGCCAAGCCCGGCCAGGCGCTTGGCGTCATGCTGGGTGGAACTGGTGGCATCAAGCTCGACCAGCGTCGGGGTGCCTGGCTGGCCGATCATGCGATCAGCTTGAGCTTCATTCTCAGGTC
>CAJBHN010000725.1 GCA_903952805.1 uncultured Myxococcales bacterium
CGCTGGGTGCCGCCGGGGATCGCCAGCGCGACCTCGCCGACCGCGCAGCTCTCGCCGCGGTTCGAGGCGACATCCTCGGCGTGCCGGACCACGACCACCGCCGGGGTGCACGCCGCCAGCGTCGGCGCCTGGGCGGTGGCCGTGTCGGCGGGAGCGGCCACGCGGCTAAAGCACTTCACCCAGTCCACGACCATGTTCGCCGAGCCGTCGGTCGCCGGCTGCCACGCGCCGGACTCGATGGCCTTGAGGTCAGGGTCCCAGGCGCCGCCGACGGCGACGTTGAGCACGAACGCCTGCGCCGACCACTCCGCGTCGAGCGTCTGCCAGGCCGGGACCGGCTGGGTAGGCGCCAATCGGTTGTGGTCCGCGACCAGCTGCTTGAGCGAGTACGAGTGCAGCTTGACCGGCGGGGTGGTCGGCGAAGCGATGCTTCGCAGGCTGCCGTCGGCGACGACCTCGGCGTCGAGGTAGAAGTCGAAGCGGACGTCGGACACCACGCCGGCGTCGTAGACTTGGTACCAGTCGACCGCGAAGGTGTGGGTCGCGCTCCACTGCGCCCCGGTCAGCGTGGTCTTGATGTCGAGGCTGGAGTCCGCCGGCATGCTGGTGAAGTAAACGGCGTTCGGGTAGGCCGAGGTGCGGGCCATGATCCGCGAGGTGAAGTCGGCGCGCCGGGCGATGCTGTCGACGGTCTCCACGACGTCGATCTCGCCGGTCTTGGGCCACTTGTTGGTCTCGCCGGCCTGCCAATCGCCGACGGTCCACAGCGCGGGCCACAGGTGCGGGCCGCGCGGGACCTTCGCCTTGAACATGAACAGCCCGTACTTCTGCTTGAAGATGGAGCCCATCCGGCCGCTGTAGGCGCGCCACTGGCCGTCCGTGTTCTGGTAGCCCTTCGTGACCTTGATGGTCAGGCCGCCGCCGGGGTTGGTCACGACGTTGGAGCGCATGTACTTGACCGGCGAGCCCGCCGGATCCTTGAACCCATCCTTGACGTCCCACGCCCCCAGCGACGAGAACGTCTCGGTGTAGGTGCTGACGTAGGTGACCGCGGGGGCGGCGGTCAGGCTCTCCTCGGTGGCGGCGAACTGTGCGTTGCCGTCCTTGTTTTCGACGCAGCCGAGGTCGAGGGCGAGGGCGAGGGCGACGAGGATGGGGATCTTGAGGCTGGCGAGACGCATAAGAAGCTCCGCGGTGGGGAGAAGGAGGCGAGGGGTGCTACGCGGAGAGCCAGGCGCGGGTTCGTGAGCAAGGTCATCACATGGCGCGTGCCAGCAGACGGACGCTGTCACCATCGTTATTGCGAACCTGTTCAGACGATAGCGGAGACACCCCAGCCGTGCAACGCGGTGGCGGATAGGTCTTCCTTCGTCATGTCCAGTGTGAGCAGCCGCTGGAGGACCGAGGGATGTCTGCCAATTTCTGATCGAGTTTCTTGAGGGCCAAAGAATGAACCCCCTCAGGAAACTTGTGAAATTTCCTGAGAGGGCCCATCTCCGATTTTACGAAGACAACGAAGGTGACGGGATCGGTGACGTCTTTGACACCTGCGGCTCGGCGGGTGGTTCAGCGCCATCAATGGTCGACGCTGGC
>CAJBHN010000726.1 GCA_903952805.1 uncultured Myxococcales bacterium
GGTGGCGCCTCCGTCCGTATCCGGGCGAGAGGCCCAGGCCTTGACCTGCACATCCACAATGATGAAATCGACGCCGTCATCACCACTGACGCCTTTGGCCCAACGCGCGACCTGCCGTCACCCGTGATGGCCAGGTCTCCCGACGGCACCGTGCTCACCGCCAGCGTCGTGTGGCCCAACGATGGCGACACCGTCAGCAACGGCACCGTCCGCGTCGTCGGTGTGGACAACGACACCAACGTCGAAGTCCGCGCCGATCTGGCTGACGGGGCGCTGACCGTCAGCGCGCAGGGCCTGCCGGTCGGCACCTACCGCGTGCTGGTTGACGGCGAGAGCTCCATCGTCTGTGAAGGCTTCTCGAGCTGCTTCTTCCAGTTCGGTTCGTTTCAGACCGAGTTCCCGCTGACGATCGAGTAGCCGTGCCGCGCTGACGTCGACGTCGTTGTTGCCTCAGCCGAAGCCGACGGTGGTGGCGAACCGCCGTGGTGCAGGTGAATGGGAGCGCTGCTCTCACGAGCCCGGGTCAACGGCATTGGCGTCGCTCAGTGGGCTGCGCGCGTCACCGACGGCCCGAGCGCACCTCGTCGACGCGACGCTTCACAGCGGTGATGAAGCGGGGCAGGGGCGGTGCCAGCGGCAAGCGCACGCCCAGGCCGGCGGCGTCTCGGTGGCTCGCGACGGTGGCGTGGAGGGCGCTGAGCATGAGGCCCCCCAGCACGAGGCTCTCGAGCTGCAGGTAGCCCGAGAGATGGGCGGGCGACCCCGCCGCCAAGAGCACCAGGAGCAGCGTGAGGCCGACGGTGCCCGGCAGCGCCACCGTCGTGACGAACTCTCGGCGCTGTTCGACACGCGCGTTGAGCCGGTTGAGATCGCGCTCCGTTGGTCGCAGCGATCCGACAGAACTGGGTGTCTCCATGATCCCCATGACACCGAGGGACCCTGCGCGGTTCCCGGACTGCCAGGCCGGTGTCCCGCGTTCGGTCCCGGGGTACGGCAAGGTGAGCAGATATCGCACCCAAATCAGCCGCGCCTGGCGATAACGTGCCGCGTCATGCCGATCCCGGCGACGGGGTCGGGCCACCGTGCCAAAGGCTACAGTGCTCAACGGGTTGATGGCCCCATCACCGGATGGGGATGCCCGGGGACCAGTGGTGCTCGATGGAATCAGGTGGTGGAAAACTTGAGGTGTTGGCGCCCACAGGCTCCCATGGGGGTCTGATGTCGCATTCGCCCACGTTTCCGCGAGCCCCGGTGCTGAAGGATTCCCGTTCGGGGTCCCAAGCCGTGTCGCCGACGACCCCGTCGGCGCGAGGCACCGCCTGGACCATCGTGGGCTTTCTGGCGTCGACGCTGGCGCTGTCGGTGGCCCCGGGGGTGCCAGATGACCTGCGTCCCCTGCAGCTGCACAGTGCGGAGGCTCGCGGCGCCGCCATCGCCAGGGTCTTTGCCCGTCCCAAGATGACCCTGGCGGAGCATGAGGCCGAGCTTGAAGGCCACCACGAGGTCGCCGCCGCCGACGGCCTGGACGACGGCGACGACGGCGTCGACGGTGCCGTCGTCGACGGCCTCCCCCCTGCCGTGCCCGCCCCCCCTGCGGCCGAGGCCGAACAAGCCGCTCCCGTCGTCGACCGCCAGGCCTTCGTCGCTCGCGGCCCCGGCAAAAAAGCGATGGGCCGGATTCAACACCTGCGGGGACAACACGCTGCGCTCAAGATGCCCGGCAGTGCCATCGACAATCCGTGTCTGCACGACGACGGCGTCGGCGATGGCTGTGACAAGACCGCGTTGGAGCCCTTCTTTGCCACCCTCGACGCCATCGCCCGCGGCGACGCTGATGCCCGCGCCGCCGTCGTCGTGCTTGGCAACTCGCTCATTGCCTCCGACCACGTCACCGACATCGTGCGGGCGCGCCTGACGGAAACCTTCGGCGAGGCCGGCCGCGGCTTTCTGCTGCCTGAGCGCCTCGTGAAGGGCATCGGCCGACGAGCCCGCACTGGCGAGGGCAGTGACGGCTGGATCCGCCACCACTTCGCGCAGGACCCGCCAGTGGCGGCGGGGGTCCGCTTTGGATTCACGGGCGCCGTCTTTGAGGCCAGCGTCGATGGCGAATGGGCCGCCTTCGACGCCGACGGCGCCAACCGCGCGCGCGTGTTCTGGCTTGATACGGGCGCGGCCCTCACCCTCGAGGTCGACGGCAAGCCCTGGCTGCAGGTGCCGGCCGCTGCGGCTGGCGTGCCTGCCGCCAAGGACGTCGAGGTTCGCCTGCCGCCGATGGCCAGGCAGCTCAAGCTGGTCGCCGACAAGGGGGCCCGCGTCTTTGGCGTCGCCCTCGAGCGGGACCGACGCGGCGTCATGGTCGACACCATTGGCGTGCCGGCGGCGTCGACGAAGCTGTACACCGAGGGCGTCGACCACAACGTGTTTGTGGCGCAGTTGAAGGCGCGGGCTCCCACGCTCAACGTCGTCATGCTGGGGGGCAACGAAACCAGGGCCTTTGCCTGGGGCACGCTTGACGAGGCCACCTTTGCCGGTCGCCTGGGGTCGTTGCTGGACTCGCTGCAGGCCTCAGCCCCCGAGGCCAGCTGCCTGGTGGTCACGCCCATTGATGCTGGCAAGACCACCACCGGCGACGACACCCTCATCACCCGCGAGGAAATCAAGCGCGTCATCGCGGTGCAAAAGCAGGTCGCTGCGGCCAAGGGCTGTGCTCTCTTTGATTTGTTTGCGGCCATGGGCGGCGTGGGTTCGCTGCAGCGCATGCGCGAGGCCCGCTTGATTTCCGATGACCTGGTGCACCCCACGGCCCGCGGTGGCGACGTGCTGGGCCAATTGTTCGCCGACGCCCTGCTTGATGCCTGGACCGCCACGGCCGCCCGTGGCGAGCGCTACGCCCACCGTCGCCAACCGACCGATGGCGCCGAGTTGCACTTTGCCGGTCTCTCGTTCCCCAGCCTTGAACAAGCGACGCCGTTGATTCTCGGCGCCGTCGCGCCCGCGGCCATGGCCCGACCCAAACCGTTGTCGCGCTTCTTTCAACGCCTGCAGGCCCTGGAGCAGGGCGAGACCACCCGCGTCGCCATCGGCCAGTTTGGCGCCAGCCACACCGCCGGCCAGTCGCTCACCGACCGCATGCGCGAGCGCCTGGTCGCCCGCTACGGCGGCGCCGGCCGCGGCTTCGTCGCCGTCGACGGCGCCAGCAAACGGCTGGTGCCCGGTGGCGTGGTTCGGGAGATCGTCGGCGCCTTCGACATCGCCGACGGCCGCGACATGGTCAGCGGTGGTGCCCTGGGCATGGCCGGCACCAAGGCCCGCCTGCTGCCCGGTGCCCGCTTCAGCGTGGGCTTTTGTCAGGGCTGTCCGTCGCCCCAACGCATCTTGGCCGAGGGGGCCAGCGACCCGGGCACGATCCAACTCGCCTGGCTCTACACCCCAGACATGGGCACCGCCGACGTCCTCATCGACGGCGAGCGTCGCGCCACGCTCACGCCGTCGACGCGCCGCCGCGACAGCGATGTGCAGTTCTTGAGCCTGCACGTCGACCATGAGCGGGCCGTGCTCGAGGTGGTGGCGCGGTCGACGCCGCAGCCGATGTCGACGACGCAGACGACGACGACAACGACGACGGCGTTCGATGCTGCGGCCTCACGCCTCTCGCCCGTGGGGCCGGTGCATCTGCTGGGTGTCGTCGAAGAGATGGACCGGCCCGGCATCATCCTGGATTCCGTGGGGTTGCCGGGCACCACCGGCATGACGCCCCAGCGTTGGCGACAGGACCTTTACGCCGAAGAGGTCCGTTCCCGGCGCTATGACCTCATCGTCACCGCCTGGGGCACCAACGAGGCCGGCATCAGCTCCCTCGACGACACCACGTACCATCACCATTTTGGCGCGACGTTGCGCACCCTCCAGGCGGCGGCCCCCGACGCGGATTGTTTGATTGTCGGTGCCAGCGACCGCTTCGACGAGAGGCACCATGTCCTGGTGGCCGCCCCCAACCACGACCTCGTCGAGAGGGTGCAAAAGGCGTTGGCCGCCGAGCACGGCTGCGCTTTCTTCTCGATGCGCGATGCCATGGGTGGTCCCGGTTCCATGAAGCAGTGGGTGAAAGATGGCCTTGGCCTCGCCGACCACGTCCACTTCACCAGGGAGGGCTACACACGCCTCGCTGACATCATCATCGATGACCTGCTGGCGGCCGCGGCCAGGCAGGGGGAAGACGCTCGTCAGAAGCACGACCGCGGCCACGCTGCCAGCGGCAGCGACCAGGCCGACCTCGACAGCGTTGTCGGCGGCGACGGCACCGTCGAGGCGGGCACGCTGCCCGCAACACCGCCGCCGTCGTCGACGACGGTGTCCCAGGCCGCCGCAGCAAGGCGTCGTCTGAGCCATCAGGATGAAGAGGCGGCAGCGCATGCTGTTCCATAGCCTCCAGTTCCTGCTGTTCTTGCCGCTGGTGCTGCTGCTGTACTGGGCGGTCGCCTGGCATGCCCCGGCGCGCAAGGTCGTGCTCGTGGTGGCGAGCCTGATCTTCTACATGGCCTGGAATCCGGCGCCGGTGCTGCTGCTGCTGTACCTCACCGTCGTCGACTGGGCCGTCGGCCGTGCCCTGGCCATCGTGCAGCAGCCGGGTGCGCGCCAGGCTGTGCTGATGGTGTCCATTGCCAACAACCTGTTGTTGTTGGGCCTCTTCAAATACGCCGACTGGCTGACCCGCCTGGTCTGCGACGCCGCCGCCCACGTCGGCGTCACGCTGGTCTACCAGCCGCTGGGGTTGCTGTTGCCCGTTGGGCTGTCGTTCATCGTGTTTCAGGGCATGAGCTACACCATCGACGTCTACCGCCGGGACCTGACGGCGCGGGAGTCGTTGCTGGACGTCGCCGTCTTCATGACGTTTTTCCCCCACGTCGTCGCCGGGCCCATTGTGCGCGCCAGCGATTTTCTGCCCCAGGTGCACCTGCGTCCCAGCATCAGCAACGACATCGGCGCCCGCGCGATTTTCCGGATCGTGTTGGGCATGGTGAAAAAGCTCGTCATCGCCGACTCTTTGAACGCCAACATCGTCGACCGCGTCTTCGCCGATCCCGGCAATCACTCGGGCCTCGAGGTCAGCGTCGGCGTCGTCGCCTACACATTTCAGATTTATTACGACTTCTCCGCCTACTCCGACATCGCCATCGGTACCGCCGCCCTGTTTGGCTACGTGCTCAAAGAGAACTTCGACAAGCCCTACCTGAGCCCCAACCTCTTCGAATTCTGGCGACGCTGGCACATGTCATTGGGCTCTTGGTTGCGGGACTATCTCTATATTCCATTGGGCGGCAACCGCGGCACCCACGCCCGCATGCTG
The DNA here is from genome assembly GCA_903952805.1 of uncultured Myxococcales bacterium. GTDB lineage: Bacteria > Myxococcota > UBA727 > UBA727 > VGSZ01 > VGSZ01. The sequence continues at coordinate 5,348 of CAJBHN010000726.1, forward strand.
TTCAACCTGATGGTCACCATGATCCTGGGCGGGGTCTGGCATGGTGCCGACGGGCGCTTCGTGTTTTGGGGGGTCGCCCATGGCGTCGGTCTCTCCTTCACCCGCTTGTGGTGGTGGCGGTTTGGGCGCAACAAGAATCCAACACGAACCCATACAATTCTCTGTACGGTGTCGACGTTTATATTGGTCGTGCAGTTCCGCATCTTGTTTCGAGCAAAGGACCTTGAACACGGCCTTCAGGTCTTTATGGCCCAGACCCGGCACTGGTCGACGCTGTCGGCGCCGTCGTTGAGCCCGCTGGTGCTCAGCGTGTTGGCGGCAGCGATGGTGGGCCATCTCTTGACGCACGACTTCTATACTCGCTGCGCCGAGCGTTTCGTCCGCGCGCCCGTGCTCGCGCGGGTCGCGCTGTTGGTGGCGACGACCGTGCTGATTCAGCAGGTGGCGACGTCTGAGGCCCAGCCCTTCATCTACTTCAAGTTCTGAGCCGGGTCTTGGACGCAGGCTTGGCTGACCATGGCCTTCGACCATGGGCACCACAGCCTGCGAGCGGGCTACTTCGGAATCGACAAGTCCACGCCCGTCAAGATGACGGCGCCGGTGGCGTCACGCAGGATGCTGGTGTGGGCATGCGCCCGTGGCTGTTCTTCGTTGACGCGAGCGGCGCGGCGCTTGATTTCCAGATCCCGATCGATCCCGGCGAGGATCGCTCGCAGCTCGTCGTTGTTCCACGGCTTCTCGATGAAGCGGCTGACCTGCCCCTCGTTGATGGCGCGCAACGTGGTGTCCCGGTCGGACTGCCCAGACATCATCACCCGCACGACCGATTCATGCAGACGCCGCAGGATGGCGAAGAACTCCACGCCTGACATGTTGGGCATCGACTGGTCGCTGATGACGCAATCGATCCCAAGCTCGGTCACCATGCGAAAGGCGGATTCCGGGTCGTTGGTGAAATGGAACTCAAACGGTTCCTTCCGCAACGTGCGCCGCAGGGCATTGAGAACCAGGTCTTCGTCGTCGATGAAAAGAAATCGGGTCTGGCTTTTCGACATGGAGGCCTCAGGCAGGGCGCGCGCCCTTGAGTCAGGATAGAACGACCAATCCCGGTTTCGGTAGCGTGCGCCAATCTTGAACAGATCCAGCGCCAGCGTCCGGGCCCGACGTCCCAGTATGCCGGTCTTTACGATGTATGGCACTCGCGGGTCGTTTCAGGGTGCTTTCCATGTCGCTGACTGCTGCTGACCCTGCCGTGGCATCGATTCCCGTCGACGACGGGCTGCGGGCGTTGTTTGACCGGGCCCGGGGCGGCGACGCCGCTGCCCTCGACCAGCTCTGTCGCACCATGCGGCCCCGCCTCTATCGCAGCGCCTGGTCCATTCTGCGCGACCGCGACGAAGCCGACGACGTGGCCCAGGAGGCCCTTGTGAGGGCCGTCACGCGCCGGTTGCTGTTTCTCGGCACGGGCAGCGTGGCCGGCTGGATGACCCGCATCGCGGTCAACCTCGCCAAGAATCGGCGCCGGGACCACCAGCGCCGCGGCGACATCACCGCCGGCGCCCTGCCAGAAGAACTCGTGGCCCGGGGCGCCCTCGCTGCCGACTTCGACGCCCCCGACGTCGTCGTCCTCGACGCCCTCGACCGCACCCGGCTGCTCAACGCCGTCACGTCCCTGTCCGAGCGGCAGCGCGACGTGGTGCGCCTGCGAGCCATCGCTGGCCTCGACTTCAAGGCCGTCGCCGACACCCTCGGCATCAGCGAAGAAAACGCGCGCGTCACGTTTTCGCAGGCCAAAAAGAAGCTGACGACCTTGCTCCGAGGTGCCCCATGACAAGCCCTGACCTCGTGCCCCCCCCACCTCGCCGCACCGACGATGCCTTCGCCCTCTCGGTCCAGAGCGACGTTGCCGCCATCATCGGGGCCCGCTCCCGGTGGCGGGTGTGGACCCTCGTCGCCCTGCCGACCACCGCGCTGGTCGCGGCCGCCGTCCTGCTGACGGTGGGGGGCGGCGAGCCCGTTGTCGCCGACAGCGCCATGGGTTCCATGGTGACGGCCCGGTTGGGGGGTGCCGCCGACGCCGCCGACTTCGACGACGACTTCGACAACGACTTCGCCATCGACGACGTCAGCGACGATGACCTGGTCGCCTTCGCCGACGTTGATCCGCCGGTGGCATTTGCGTTTCAGGAGCTCGACGGGTCGTCAGAGCAAGACCTCGCCGCCGTTGAACACGCCTTCGATCACGCCATTCGCCATCTCTGACCACCGACGTCCTGACTCTGGAGAACCCCATGCAGACGATTCGCTCTCTTGCCTTGCTCCTCGCCGCTGTGCTCGTCGTCCCCACCATCGCCGTGGCCACCGAGGCGCCGCCCTCGCCCGCCGCCGATCCGGTTCAGGACCGCCGCCATGGCAAGCACGGCGCCGGAGGCCGGGGCGAACGCCTGTCCAAGCTGCCGCCGGAACAGCGCTCGGCGCTGCGCGAACGCGTCAAGGGCAAGATCCAGACCTACCTCACCGTCGAGCTCTCCTCGCGGGCGGGTCTCGACGAGAAAAAGAGCCTCCAGCTGGGCTCCGCCATCAAGGCCCACCTGGAGCGCAAGGAGGCCGCCCGCGGCGGGCGTCGCGAGGCTGTCGCCAAGCTGCGAGAGCTGGTCGACGGCAAGGCCGCCGATGCCGCGCTGAAGAGCCAGATGAAGGCCGTCATCGATATGCACAACAAGCAAGAGGCTCTCGACACCCTGCTCGACGAAACATCGCGCTTTCTGACCCCGACGGAGCAGGCCCGGATGCTGGTGGCCCTGCCTGAC
>CAJBHN010000727.1 GCA_903952805.1 uncultured Myxococcales bacterium
CCGCCGTAACCACCGCCGCCGCCGCCGCCGCCGCCGAAGCCGCCACCGCCGCCGCCACCGCCGCCGAAGCTGCGACGGGGACCACCCTCACGGGGGCGAGCGATGTTGACGGTCAGGGTGCGACCCTCGACCATCTGGCCGTTGAGCGCTTCCATGGCCGCGTTGGCTTCTTCGGAGGTCGCCATTTCGACGAAGGCGAAGCCACGCGAACGGCCGGTTTCACGGTCGGTCACGACGGAGGCGCGAGCCACCTGGCCGAACTCGCCAAAGATCTGGGCGAGCTGCTCGTCGGTGGTGTTGAAGGAGAGGTTGCCGACGTAGAGCTTGTTTTCCGACATGATCGAGCGATCCCTGGCAAGACACCCCGCGTGCTCCACCCAACCACTGGGCGGTCTCACGCACTTTCGTTTTCAGGGGTCGAACTGCGGGACCGCGTTCTCGTGAACCAGACCAACGGCAGACGCCAGAAACAAAGCGGTGTGGACTTCGACCAGTTTGGCACCTTCGCGACCGAACGCAAGTCCCCACCCGGCGATCCGGCGCAAGCCGCCGGAACCTCGCAAGATCGCTCAGGGAAACGCTGATACGGTCGTCTCATGCGCTGTCTCAACCTGTTCGGTGTTTTCGTGCTTTTGGCCGTCGGGGCGATCGCTGCACCTGCCCGCGCCGACTACATCGATCACTTTGCGACCCGCACCGACGTCGGCCTGTACAAGGTGCCGTCGCAGGGCGTGACACGGGTGCTCGTGGTCCCGGTGTTTGTCGACGACCAAGCCTACTCGAGCGGCGACGAGGCGTCGTTCCTGGCTGAGATTGAAGACTTCTTCGCCGTCGACGACCGCAGCGTCTTTGACGGTGGCTTCCGCTTCACCAGCTATTGGGAGCAGGCCAGCCTTGGTCGCTTCCGCCCGGAGGCTGTGGTGGCTGCGCCGGTGCATTTTCCGTCGTGCCCCACCCTGGGTGACCATGAGGATTGCGCCATTCCCCGCGGCGCCGGCATCGCCGACGGCAATCTGGCTGGGGCTGCTGAGACCCTGAAGGACGCCATGTCCTTTCTTGACGAAGTCATGCGCTGTGCGACCGACGGCCCCTCCACCTCGCTGAGTTGCACTTCTGGAGGCGGCGTCGACCTGGCTGCTGTCGACAACAGCGGCAATCAGCGAGGCGTCGCCGATGGGTTCGTCGACGGCGTGATCGTCATCAGCAACGCACGCTTTCCCGGGATTGCCCTGCCGGTCAAAGACCTTGCCAGTCAGCCGTTGCTGAGCTTCCTTGGACCCCTGCCGTCGTTTGTGTACCCGGTGCCCGGGACCGAGGGCATCACCGTGTCGGCAGTGGCCATCTCGGGGTTCGCTCGCGAGCCCGGGCGCGAGACGTTCGTTGCCGTCCATGAATTCGGCCACCTGTTGGGCTTTTGTGATCTCTACAACGAAGCCGGCACGACGACGGACTTGCCCTGGACCCTGATGGGAGGCTGGTACTATTCGACGCCGGCGTCGCTGCTTGACCCGTTTTCTCGCCTGGCCATTGGCTGGGGCAACGTCATCGACGTCAGCGGCCCCGGCACCTTCACGATCCCCAGCGCGGCCCGCAGTGGGGTCATGCTGAAGATTGGGCAGGCGGAGGAATTCTTTCTGGTCGAGCACCGGGCTCGCAGCGAGGGAGCCGTCGACGGCGACCTCAGCGTCGACAGCGGCGTCGTCATTGAACGGGTGCGCCTGCAAAAGAGGCCGGCGGCGGCACCCGGCAGCTACTTCGCCACCTTGCAGGACTGCGTGAACTGCACACCGTTTGACAGCATGCTGATGATTGAAGAGGCCGACGGCACCTACGACATGCAGCGCCGGGGCGCCCGTGACGACGCCAAGGACCTTTTTCAGGCCGGGCAGACCATCGGACCGTCGAGCAATTCCCTGCCGCGCAGCCTGGAGAACGCCGAGTTCTCCACCAACCTGCTGTCGGGTTTTCGCACGGACTTGCGCATCACCGTGGTCGACAGCAACGTCGACGGCGCCGTCATCGAGGTTGAGGCCCCGGAACTCGTCGACCCTTGTCTCGACCTGGGTACCCTCTGCTTGCAGGACTGCATTGTCGACGACGACGGCCAGGGGCGCTGTGGAGCGTTTGAGACATACCCCGTGGTGGTCGCGGCTCCCGAGCCCGTCCTTGACGAAGGCTGTGCTTGCTCGACCACGGCGGCGGCACCGCTGGCGCCGGCCGCTTCGCTGCTGGCGCTGTGGGTTTTGCGTCGTCGTCGCCGCTGACGGCGTTGCTTACAGGCGCCCGCCCACGAAGGCCGGTACCTGGGGCCACCAGTCGGCGGCCAGGCGGGGGTTGAAGGTGCCAAAGCGCAGTGTCGGGTGACGACGGTGCAGTTCCTTGACGAAGCCCTTCATGCCCAGCAGCGGGCCTCGCTGTGATCGAGGCGGCAGGGCTTTGCGGTAGTAGCCGGGGTCGACGCACAGGTTGCGCAGCTGGATCATCTGCAGGCAGCCGTCGTCGACGAGTTTGGAGATGCGATCGACCTCGACCATCTGGTCGGTCCAGCCTGGCCAGATCAGCAGGTTGATGCTGATGTGCAAGCCCTCGTCGCGGCCGACGGCGAAGCTGCGCATCATGTCGTCGAAGTCGTAGTCGGCGGGGCGGTAGTACATCGTGTACACGTCGCGATCGAACGTGTTCAGCGAGATGCGCAGGGCGTTGGCGCCGACCTTGGCGCAGGCGCGGATCGTGTCTGGTCTGGAGCCATTGGTGTTGATGTTGATGATGCCTCGCGAGGTGCGGGCGCGGGCCTGACGGATGGACTCGATGATCACCGGCCCGTTCATGGTGGGCTCGCCTTCGCAGCCCTGGCCAAACGACATCATGGGCTCAGGGGCCCGCTCCAGGTGGCTGGCGATGACGCGAGCGATTTCTTCGGCGGTGGGCTGGAACTTCAGGCGCTTCTGCGGCACCGGCGTGTTCCACTCGGGTTCCTTGGAAATGCAGCCCAGGCAGGCCGCGGTACACGCCGGCGCGATGGGCACCGCGCCCTCCCACCGCTCGTTGAACACGTTGGATGCGCAACAACACAACGATTCGGTGGCGCAGCTGGCGATTTGGCGAAGCACCTGGTTGTCGGGGTCTTCGGCGATGCGGGTCGCGATCTTGTCCTTGAGGTCTCCCTTGTAGAACAGCTCGGGGGCCCAGCGCGTGGTCTCGTCGGCGAGGAAGAGGGCGGCGACGGTGCCCTGCTCGGTGGCCCCGACGGCGGTGTAGGCCCACAGGGGCAGGCCGGGACGGGCTTCATCGCCTGCGGCGTCGAGGACCCGCAGGCCGCGCTTGTGCGCCTTGGCGGCGTCGCGCTCTTTCTTGGCTTCCATCTCCTCGTGGAGGGCCTTGATCTTCGTGTCGGGGTGGGTCTCGTCGGTATAGACGGCCGCGGCGTGATGGTTGCGCACGTAGCCTGGCGGCGGGTGACAGGCGACGGCCCAGGGCTCAAAGGTGGTGCCGTCGTCGGCGGTGAACGTCGTCAACGTGACGAATTGGCCGTTGCTTGGATCGTAGCCCACCGGCCGCGTGCCGGGCATGGCCATCAGGTCCCAGCCCTCTTTCAACGGGATCACGTCCCTGGGGGTCACGCGCAAAAAATCGAGCCCGTTGTCGAGGGCCATCTCGAAGCCAGGGTGCTCGTAGACGGTGCCATCGGGGGCGGCCACCAGCAGGCGGGGGCGGGTGCTGCCCTTTGACGGGGTGGCGGCGGGTTTCGGCTTCGACTTCGACTTCGGGGGACGAGGCATGCCCACAGTATGCCGGGCGGGCTGCGCATGAAAAGGCGGGTCTCCGTCGGCGGCCACCCATTTGAGGCGTGGGGCCAATGTGGGAACATGCCCCTCATGCTCCTTCGGTTTGTGCCGGTCTTCCCCCTTGCAGGTCTTGTCGTCGTGGCCTGTGGCGTGCTGGCGGCGTGTCCGCCAGAACCGGCACCCATCGCCGTTGGCGAAGGCGAGGGCGAAGGCGAAGGCGAAGGCGAGGGCGAGGGCGAGGGCGAGGGCGACACCGGTCTGCCGCTTGGCGCGGTGTGTACCGTCGACGCCAACCAGGGGGGCTGTGCCGTGGGCCTGGTCTGTTACAGCCCCCGTCTCGACGTCACCGGCACCTGCACCGCCAGCTGCATTGTCGACGACGGTACCGGCGTCGGTGTCGAAGACGCCAGCCTCTGTCTGCCAAGCGAGAGTTGTCAGGTGCAGGTGGCCTTTGACGTCCAGGGGGCGCTGGCGCCGGTGCATGGGGTCTGTTTGCCTGTTGTCGCCGACGTCGACGACAGCTGCTTCGCCCTGGCCGACGCCGACGCCTGCGCCGAGGGCCGCGGCTGCGCCCTCATGGGCATCGACCTGCCCGACGACGCCGCCAACGAGCAAAACCTGCTGGTGCTGTCGCAGTGCAAGGACACCTGTGGCGTGCGCGACCCGGCCGTCGGCTGCCCGGGGGACGAGGTCTGCGGTCGCTCGCCGCTGGACGCGATCGTCAAGGTCTTTGAGCTGCGAAACCAGGGAGACCCACAAAGCCAGGTCCGATGTGATCTGTCGGGCTGTCGCAACGGCAACGATGCGTCGTGCGCCTGCAACCTGGCGGCCGGCTTCGACTGCCTCGACCTGGGGAGCGGTGGTGGGCGCTGTGGTCGCCTTGAAGGCATCTGCGGCGACGGTGTCGGGCCCGCCACCGCTGCCGAGGCCGTCGCCGGTGTGGCGGGGGTGGCAGAAGAACGCACATGCACCTACCAGCCCGGGACGCATCGCGTGTGCGACGACACCGCCTACCGGTCACTGCCGCGGCCGCCGCCGGTCCGGTGCACGGCCGAGGTTTTCGGTCCCGACGATCCCCTGCTGGGCGGCGACGGCAACGGCTTGTGTTACGCGCTGTGCAGCCAACCCAACGCCGATTTTGACGGCGACGGCAGCGTCAGCGAGGGCGAACGCGCCTTCACCCGTGATTGCGCCGTCGGTCAGACCTGCTCCGTCGGCACGGGGGCCGCCCTTGGCCTGCGAACCTTTCCCGAATCGTTCACCGACTGCGAGACCCTGGGCTGCACCGTCGGCGAACCGTGCGAGGCCTGCGGTGCCGGCGGCGCTTGCGTCGTCGTCTTTGGCGCGTTGCCGGTCTGCACCTTTGCCAAGGGTGTCTGTGTCGACGCCCCCGTCGGCGAAGGCGAAGGCGAAGGCGAAGGCGAAGGCGAGGGCGAAGGCGAGGGCGAAGGCGAAGGCGAGGGCGAAGGCGAAGGCGAAGGCGA
>CAJBHN010000728.1 GCA_903952805.1 uncultured Myxococcales bacterium
ATACCGTCGAGGTCGACGGCCAGACCACCCATCTGCTGACCATCGTCAACCAACACCAACTGAAGCGGATGTTGGAGCGGATGCATAACGAGAGCGAGTTCTTGTCGCGCTTTGGCATTCGATCGATGTCGAAGTTCCACGAGGACAATCCCTTTCATCGTGAGGGCGCCTATGTGCATTACGAACCGGCTGAGAGCGACAATAAAATCAAGGGTGGCAATTCGAATTGGCGCGGGCCTTTGTGGTTTCCGACGACGTTTTTGATCATCGAAAGCCTGCGCAAGCTCGGTACTGCGTTTGGACCCAACTACGTGGTGACGACGCCCGCGGCTGGCGAAACGCCGGTGGGTTTCCGCGACATCGCCAGGGACGTCGCCCGCCGCATGGTCGACATCTTCCTGCTCGACGCCGACGGCAAGAGGCCGGTGTGGGGTGGGGCGGCCCAATTCCAGGATCCGCTGTGGCGCGACGAAATCCTGTTTTACGAATACTTCCACGGCGACAACGGCGCTGGCATCGGCGCCTCGCATCAGACCGGTTGGACCGCGCTGGTGGCCAACCTCATCGATGAGTGGCGTTGACGATGGCGTGGATTCCCGAGTGGCTCGCCATCGTCCTGCTCGGCATTATCGAGGGCGTGACAGAGTTTTTGCCGGTGTCGTCGACGGGGCACCTGCTCGTCGCTGAACGCTGGCTGCCGCGGCAGACCGACCTGTTCAACATCGTCATCCAGACCGGCGCCGTCGTGGCGGTGTTGCCGTTGTTTCGCGAGCGGCTGCGCTCGGTGTTCACGTTCACCGAGGCCGGTCGCGCCTACGCGGCCAAGGTGGCGGTGGCGTTTGTCATCACCGCCGTCGGCGGCTTTGCCCTCGACAAGGCGGGCTTCCGGCTGCCCGAGGAGCTGCTGCCCATCGCTGTGGCGTTGCTGGTCGGTGGCGTGTTGTTCCTTGGCATCGAGAGGGTGGTGGCCGCCCGGCAGTCGGCGGGCCGGACCCTGCACGACGACGTCAGCTGGGGCATCGCCGTCGCGGTGGGCGTGGGTCAGCTGCTGGCGGCGGTCTTTCCCGGCACGTCGCGCTCGGGCTCGACCATCCTCATCATGTTGTTGCTTGGGTTGTCACGGGTGGCGGCGACGGAGTTCACCTTTCTCGTCGGCATTCCCACCATCATGGCTGGTGGCGGCTACAAAATCCTGAAGGCCCTCAAGGGCGGCACGATCGACGGCGAGAACTGGCCGATGGTGGGCCTGGGCTTCGCGGTGTCGGCGCTGGTGTCGTTTGTCGTCGTCAAATGGCTGCTGCGCTACGTGCAGACCCATACGTTTGCGGCCTTTGGCTGGTACCGCATTGCCCTGGGCCTGGTGCTGTTTGGCATCATGGCTTTTGACTGACGACGTCGACATCGACGCAGGCCCCCTCGATGGCGGCGACGAGGGCCGGGCCGGCGGCTGCGATGGCTGGGCGGGCGTCGTGCAGGCCGGCGTCACCGAGTTCGAATACGGCATCTGCGACGTCGTCGGGCGCTACCTCGCAGTGGCCAC
>CAJBHN010000729.1 GCA_903952805.1 uncultured Myxococcales bacterium
CGACGGCACCTGGGGAGGCGGCGGCGGCGTCACCGTGCAGCAGCTGTTGGTGACCACCGCCGACGCGTTGGTGCCGCTGCAGGCCGCTGCCACCGCCGCGGGCCTCAGCGACGACGCCCGGGCCCTGGCCCAGCGCCGCGCCACCGCCGCCACCATCCGCGCCCGCGGCGCCATGGAGCGCCTGTTGCCCCAGGCCGACGACGCCTACACCGCCGCCGTCGTCGTCATGGCCGGCGCCGTCGACGACGCCACCCGGGTGGTGTTGCAGCAGAAGATCATGGCGGCGATCGTCACTGACGACGACGGCACGCGCCGCCTGGGCATCGACGACGGCGTCGTGCGCGCCGACGGCCAGGGCCCCGGCCCCGTCGAGGCCACCGCCCGCGCCATCCTGGCGCTCAAGGATTTCCCCGCCGCCAGCGCCGTGTTGCCCGACCTTGGGGCCTTCGTGTTGTCGAGCTACCGACCCGGCCGCGGCTTTGGCGACGGCGCGACCAACCGGGTGGCGTTGTTGGCGGTGGCCGAGGTCTTCAAAGACCCGCTGCCCCAGCAGGTGACGGTGACCGTCAAGGCCAACGACGTCGTTATTGGCACCGAGGTGTTGCAGGGCGACCGCCTGCACGACGTGCTGACGGTGTCGGGGGCGCTCGCGACGCTGGGCGAGACGGTGCAGGTGTCGTTGTCGTCAGACCCGCCCCTGCCGGGCCTGAGCTTCGTCGTCGGCGTCGACTGGTCGGTGCCCCATGCGCCCCCGTCGGCCGAGGCGGGGCTGTCGGTGGAGCGGCAGCTGCCAAAGACGCTGCGCGTGGGCGTGCCGGTCGACGTCACGCTGCGGGCGGTGGCCCCCGGTGGCCAGCCCATGACGGTCACGCTGGGCCTGCCGGCGGGGGTCGACGCGGTGACGCGCTCGTTGGAGCAGCTGCAGGAAGGCGGGACCATCACCAGCTTCACCGTCGTCGAGGGCACCATCACGCTGCAGGTGCCAGCGCGAGCCCAGGGGGAGCTGATGCTTGTGAGCGTTCAGGTGGTGCCGACCCTGGCGGGCACGGTGCGTGAGCGGCTCGTCAGTGTCAGCGTGGGCGGCAGCGAGGTGTTCATGCCGCCGATGGTGTGGCGCATCGAGCGTTGAGCTGCGGTGCCCGGGCTCACAGGTGCTCGACGTCGAAGCCGACCATGGCGCCGCCGATGGCGCCGCCGACGAGGGCCCCGGCCACCAGGCCGCCGGCGGCACTGGCGCGCAGCGTGATGCTGGCCGGGTCGAAGGTGTTGTCGCCGGCGACGACGTAGCCGGCGGTGGCACCGACCAGGAGGCCGACGAGGGAGCCGAGGCCGGCGGCGGCGGCGGCGGGGACGGCAATGTCGCTGCGATGGCCGACGGCTGCACCGGTGGCGCGGGTGCCATGGCTGAAGGGGTCGCAGCCCTGGGTGGCCGAGCAGGGATCACCGCAGCCGCCGGGGTCACAGCCGGCGCCGCCCCCAAAGCCGAGCAGCAGCACCAGCCAGGTCCCGGCGCAGCCAGCGGCGCTGCACGCAGCGACGCTGCCGAAGTCATCGATGGTGGGCTGGGGCACGCCCATCGCCACCACCACCAGGCCGGCGACGAGGGCCGCCAGCGCTGGCGTGCTGATCACCACCGCCGCCAGCACCACGTCGGGCAACACGAACAGCGCGCCGGTCAGCAACAGCATGGCGCCCGCACTGGCGCCGACGGCGCCGCCCACCGCGCCCAGGCTGCCCGTCCAGATCGGGCCTTTCCCCGGCGACGACGTCAGCAGCGGCCTGGTCCCCTCTGGCGGCGGCAGGGTCGGTGTCGATGGGGATGGTGTCGGCGACGATCGCTCCGCCGGGTCCGTCGGGGGCGGCGGGGGATCACCGACGGGCGCGGCGTCGACGGGGTCGCTCAGCATCGGCGGGGGCAGGGGAGCCTCCTGCTGGCCATGGGCCGCCATGGCCGCACCGAGCACCATCGCCACCATCCACAGGCACCAGCGGCAGGACATGACGCATCGTAGTCCACCGCCGTGGAGGTCGGGTCAAAACCCAGCGCGGCCAGGTGGCTCAGCCGCCAGGGCTCCAGCAGGGTTCGGGTGGATGGGTCGATCCACGGCTTCGCCAGGCTCGTGTAGCAGAACTGTACGGATGCTCAGGCTCCGGCATCGGCTGGCATATTCACGAGACTGTCAACCTGCCTCGGCGATGGCGTCGATGGCGAGAAACATCGGCAGCGGCGCGCCGAGCAGCAGCCCCTCGCGCACACCCTCGAGGGGAACGAAGCCAAGGGCCTCGTAGAAGGCGACCGCGGCGGGTTTGGCATCGGTCACGACGCCGACACAGCCAAGCTTGGTGCGTTGCTCCACAGCCAGCGAGAGAACGTGACGCAAGAGAGACCTGCCAACGCCGAGCCCCTGGAAGCGCGTGTCCACACCAAGTCGCGCCAGCCGCAAAACCGGCAGCGGGTAGCTCGGCAGGCGTCGGCGGAGGCGGGCGCTGGGGACACTCCCCCGTTCCATCGACGCCACCGACACCGTTGCGAAGCCCGCAAGACGACCTTCGACGACAGCGACGTAGGTGACGGCCAGGTGAAGCTTGAACTGGTTCTGGCCGGCGTAGTGCTCAAAGAACCGGTCCAACTCCGGCTGGCCGCACGAGAAGTCGGCGCGGTTGTCGTCCCGGGCGAGCGGGCGGATCTCAGCGAGCTGGGCCACGCATCAACTCCCGCAAGGCATTCGTGGGGGCTGGCGAACCTTCAAGGACGTCGACGACGGCGTCAAACGTCTTGTCGTCCAACACCAATCGGGTGGGAATGAAGGCTTCGTCGGGCAGTTCGCGGCGAGCCTCCATGAAGTAGAGCAGTGCCTGCTCGACCACGAAGTTCTTCTTGAGGCCATGGCTCTCGGCGAAGCGGTCAAGCAACTCCCTGGTGGCCACAGAGACCGTGGCCGAAATTTGCGACAGGTCGCTCATTGCTGCCTCCATTGGGAAAAAAGGCTGGACCATGGAAAAACTAGCACACTCGATCGACACCCGCCAGCGACGGTGCTGGCGGCCTCGCCGCCCATCGTCGCTGCCGGCCCGACCGGTGACAGGGGGCCTGGATCAAAACGATGCGCCGCTGGCGTTGCCGGGGCGGGTGGGGTCATCGTTGACGTCCATGAACCTGCCCTGTCCATCAGCTCTGACGGCGTCGTCGTCATCGCCTCAGGTCTTCAAGCAATGCCTTGACCGCCAGCGCCGTGTTGGGAGCGAGCGATGAGCGTCGAGCTGCGGCGCGTTGGCAGCGTGGTGGTGGCGGTGGCCCGTGGCGTCCTCACCATGAACGACGCCGATGCGCTCATGGACCTGATTGGCGCCACCCAGCGCTCAGGGTCGCCCTATGCCGTGTTGATGGATGCGCGTGGGCTCGCCGTGCCCACGGCCGACGTTCGGCGCCGCCTGGGCGAAGAATCAGGCAGGCCTGAAGAGATTGCGGCCGATCGCGGTCGACAGGTGGCCGTCGTCCTCGACAACCCGCTGCTGCGGGCGACCCTGACCTCATTGCGGTGGTTTCTGCCCAAGATCGTGAGCATCCAGCTGACCACGACTGCTGTCGAGGCCGCGAGCCACCTCGCAGGCATGGGGCATCCCCAGCTCCCCAGCGACGAGGGACGCTTGATGACCCTGGCCCGGCAAACCGACCATGGCTGGCGCCAGCCGGCGAACGAGCACGGGGGCGGCACCACGATACGCTCATGAACGCGACGCGACCGTCATTGTCGAAGGCGACCGGGCGGTGTCACGAGCTGCTGATCCACCTGGCGGCGCTGGGCTTTGACCCGACCTCGACGGCGGTGCACTGGGGAGCATGAGCACCGAAGTCCCCCTGTCTCGCCTGCCCCCGGGCACCCTGGTCGAAGAACAGACCTTCGTCGACGAAGACATCGTCCACCTGGCGGGCATCGAGCTGTTCAACTGCCGCTTCGAAGGCTGCCGCTTGACCGATGCGCGGCTGTCGAAGGTGGTCCTGGAGCGTTGCGAATTCGTCAGCTGTGATCTCACCAAGCTCCTGTGGGGCAGCTCCTCGCTGCGCGGCGTGCGCTTCGTCGACTGCAAGCTCCTCGGCGTGAATTTCGCCGGCGCCGCCGACAACCCCGAACTCGGCTTCGAGGGCTGCTTGATGCGCTACAGCGTGTTTGACGGCGTCAACCTGCGCGGGGTCCACTTCAACAACTGCCATATGCACGACGCCTCGTTCGTCGAATGCGAGCTCAGCGATGCCGACTTCGGCGGCAGCGACCTCGAAGGGGCGGTGTTGCGCAATTGCCGGATGGCCGGTGCCGACTTCTCGACGGCCACCGGCTTGTTCTTCGAGCCCGCCCAAAACCGGGCCAGAGACGCCTACATCTCCCCCGAGACCGCCATCCAGTTGGCACGCGCCGCCGGGCTGCGGGTGGCCGGCACCGACCAACCGCTGTCGGCCACGGCGGCCAAGCGCAAAAAGCGCTGACGAGGACGACGACGACGACGACGACGACGACGACGACGACGACAGCGACAGCTGCACGGCGCATGGCGAGATCTTGTGTCGACCCCTGGCCGCCGTCGTCGCAATGCTACGATTCCCAACCCGTACCCGTACCCGTACCCGGACCCGGACCCGGACCCAGAGCAGGAGAAACCATGGCTCGCGCATTGTGGAATGGCACCGTCATCGCCGAGAGCGACGCCTTCGAACTCGTCGAGGGCAACGTCTATTTCCCACCGACGGCGCTCAAGATGGAGTTCTTTCAGCCCACCGCCACCACCACCAGCTGCGGCTGGAAGGGCACCTGCAACTACTTCACCGTCGTCGTCGATGGAAAACAGAACGTCGACGCCGCCTGGGTCTATCGGCAGCCCAAAGACGCCGCCAAAAACATCGCTGGCCATGTGGCCTTCTGGAAGGGCGTCGAGGTGCAACGATGACGTCGTCGTCCGGGTCGGTCCCGACCACGGCTGGCGACGACGACCTCGCCGACCTCGCCGACGCGGTACGCGCCGGCTTGTTGTCGTCGTCGTCGTCGTCTGGCGGGGGACACAAATGGCTGCCGCCCCGGCTGTTTTACGACGACGAAGGGTCCCGGCTCTTTGAGGCCATCACCGAGCTGCCCGAGTACTACCTGACCCGGACCGAGCGCGGCCTGCTGCAAGCCCACGCTGACGACATCGTCGGCCTTGCCAAAGGCGACGCCCAGGCCTTGCAGCTCGTCGAGCTGGGGGCAGGGACCGCCACCAAGACCCAAATCCTGCTTGAGGCCGTCGTGCGCCTGCAGGGGTCCTGCGTGTTCATGCCCATCGACGTGTCGGGAGGAGCCCTCGACGTCGCCCGCGCCCGCCTGGCGCGGGAAGCGCCCGCCGTCCTGGTCCGACCTGTGGTCGGCCGCCACGATGAGGCCGCCGCTGCGGTGGCCGCTCTTGGCCCCCGCCGGCTGGTGTGCTTCATCGGCAGTTCGCTGGGCAACTTTGACGACGACGAAAACATCAGCCTGCTGCGCCTGGTGGCCGGCTCGTTGACGCCCGGCGACTGCCTGTTGTTGGGGGCCGACCGCAAGAAGGACCCCGCGCGCGTGTTGCCCGCCTACGACGACGCAGCCGGCGTCACGGCCCGCTTCAACAAGAACATGCTGGTCCGCTTGAACCGCGAGCTGGGCGCTGATTTCAACGTCGACGCCTTCGCGCACCGCGCGGTGTGGAACGAGGGCGACTCGCGGGTGGAGATGCACCTGGTATCCACGATGGCCCAGCAGGTCCGCTTTGGCGCCATCGACGCGGTGGCATCGTTTGCCGTCGGTGAGTCCATCCACACCGAGAGCAGCGTCAAATACGACGACGTCCGCATCGACCACATCGTGCGGGCCGCGGGCCTGGTGCGCGAGCAGACCTTCATCGACGACGACGGCCTGTTTGGTCTGCATCTGTGTCGGCTGGTGGTGGCGGTCTGAGCCCCGCTCAGACTCACGTCGTGGGCGCCAGCAAGGCCGTGACGCGACGATGAATCTGGGTGGTGACTTCGGTGGGGAGCATGTCGTCGGCCTGTTGCAGGGCCTCGTCGAGGATGGCCTGCAGGGCCACCGCCATCTCGATGAGGCCGCCGGGAAGGAACTGGGCGTGTTCGACGACCACGTCGGCCACCAGCGGCTCTCGCAGCGTGAGTCCCGACAGGGCCTCTTCCAGGTGGGCGGGGGGACGTTCGACCAGTTCTCGCACCTGCTCGGCCACGCCGAAGCCGGCGTCGTCGAGGGCGTCCATCGCGAGGCCGACTGCCTGACACAGGCGACGCAGGCGGGTCTGTTGATCCGCCGGCAGGGCCTTTGGCAGCAAGCGCCCCTTGTCCACCAGGCGCAGCAGGGCCTGCGCCCCGTCGAGCCGACCAAGCCCCGAACCCTGGATGAGCTCCAGGCCCGTGCGCGCTTCTTTGGCCGACGTGGCCAGCTGCACCAGCGCCTGCTCGGCCTCGTCGAGGGAGGCGGTGGTGGGGGCGACGGCGAAGTCGACATCGCCGTGGCCGGGTCGCACGGGCATGATCGTCCCGCCCCGGCTGACGGAAAAGGGGCGATCGAGGCGACCGAGGCGGGCCACAACGGTGCGATGGGCCTCAGCCTCGCGCAGGGCCTGCTCCACCAGCTCGGGGGTCGACATGCCAAAGCGCAACGGCGCCCGGTGGTAGCTGTCCTTGACGAACACCAGGCTGCCTTTGTCCTCCAGACACGCCGCCTGAAACACCGCCAGCGCCTGTTGCACCAGGCAGGCGCGCAGGTCGGCAGCGTCGAGGAAGCCGAGCTCCACGAGGGCTCGCCCAAAGAGCGTGCCCGGCTCACGCTTCACGTGCTCGCCAGCGATGACGAGCTGGTCGAGGCTGATGCGGCCCACGCGCCACATGACTTCGCCGAAGCGATCCGCGGTGAACACGCTGGCAGAGCCCGTGTAGGCACCCCCCTCAAAGAAGAGGCTGCGCGTGCCGCCGCTGCTCACGACGTCGAGACGACCCGTGAGGCTCTGCCGCACCAGCAGGCCGACGAGCTCGGCGACGGGCGCGACGTCGAGAGACGCCACCAGCAACGATGGCGGTGGCGTCGACACCTGTACCAGCATGCCAGGCGTGTCGATGATGGTGATGTCGGGGCGGGGCAATGACAACGAATCGGTCATGAGAATCCCGGGTCCGGCGACGATAGCGCCGATGGCGCCTCGTCATCACGTTGACCGTCCCTCGCACTTCCGCTCAGCTCTCCCCACGTCCACCTGGCTCTCCCCACGTTCGCCCACTTCTCCCCATATCCGCCCATATCCGCCCATATCCGCCCATATCCGCCCATATCCGCCCACCATCTGGCATGAACCCTTCAGACTTGGGCTGGACCGCACTACAACGAGCCTCGCCGCTGCGCTGGCTGGTGGCCGAGGTGTCTTCATGGTTCTGCTCCGCGCGTCCCTTCTGTCGTTGCTCGCCATCGCCACGGCCTGCCGGGAGCCCCCGTCGCTGCCGGCTGGCGAAGGCGAAGGCGAAGGCGA
>CAJBHN010000730.1 GCA_903952805.1 uncultured Myxococcales bacterium
CCACGTCGACGACGACACCGGCGCCTTCATGGCCAAAGATGACGGGGAACAGGCCCTCGGGGTCGGCTCCCGAGCGGGTGAACTCATCGGTGTGGCACACGCCGGTGGCCTTCATCTCGATGAGGACCTCCCCTGCCTTGGGCCCCTCCAGCTCGACGTCTTCGATCACGAGGGGTGTGCCAGCTTCGTAGCAGACGGCAGCGCGGGTTCTCATCGATGGACCTCCACAGGGAAGGCCCACCCTACCCATCGCACTCGACGCCGTCAGCCCGCGTTTCGCACCCCGGCGGCAATGCCGAGGATCGTCGACAACAGGGCGCGGTCTTCGACGGGACCACGGGCTCCGCAGCGGCTGCGGCGCAGCAGCTCGACCTGGGCCCGGTGGATGGGCTCGATGTAGGGGTTGCGCAGCTCGATGCTGCGCAGCAGCCGCGGTTCCGACGACAACAGCGGCGCCTGATAGAGCTCAACGACGGCAGCGATGGTGCGGGCCCGCTGCGCCAGCACGCTCGGGCCCAGTGGACTGTGCTGCTCGTCGAGCTCGAGGTAGGCCTGCAACACCACCGGGTCGCTCTTGGCGAGGCTCATGCTGACGGTGTCCATCATCGAGCGAAATGCCGGCCACGTCTGCAGCATGCGGCGGGCACCGACCAGGCCGAGGGCGTCGACGACGACGTCGAGGGCGGTGTCGACGCCGTACCAGCCCGGCAGGTTGGCGCGGTTTTGCGTCCACGACATGACCCAGGGAATGGCCCGCAGGTTCGACAACGTCGGCGCCCCGGCCCGCCGCACCGGGCGCGACGCCACCTTGAGGCGGGCGATCTCCTCGATGGGCGTCACCGCCTCAAAGAAGCGCAGGAAGTCGTCGTGCTGCACCAAGGCTCGATAGCTGGCCGTCGACGCCGCCGCCGCCAGACCCATGACGTCGACGAATTCGCTTGGGGCGGGGTCGGCGGGCGCGCCCTTGGCGACCAACAGTCCATAGAGCCCCTGCTCCAGATTGCGGCGGGCCAAGGCCGGATGACCGTATTTGTCGGCGAGGGCCTCACCCTGCTCCGTCAAGCGCAGGCCCGCGTCGATGGTGCCCGGTGGTTGTCCCAAGATGGCGCGGGCCAACGGCCCACCACCGCGACCCAGCGACGTGCCCCGGCCGTGAAAGAAGCGCCAGCGCACCTGCTGACGACGACAGACGATGCTGAGGTCTCGCTGGGCCACCGCCAATCCCCACGTGGCGGCCATCGGTCCGGCGTCCTTGTTGCTGTCGGAGTAGCCCAGCATGATCTCTTGCACGGCCTCGCCCAACACCCGCCGATACAACGGCAGCGACAACAGCTCGTCGACGACACGGGGCGCCGCCGCCAGATCCTTCAACGTCTCAAACAACGGCACCGGCAAAACCCGGGCCCCGGCCTCGCGGGCGATGATCAACACCTCCAGCAGGTCAGAGACGTCATCGGTCATCGACACGATATAGGGCGTGGCGTCGTCGCCGACCTCCTCGCGCAGCACCCGCAGCGGATCGAGCACCGTCGCCACCTCGGCTGGCACCGCGGCACTGCCCAAGACGCCGACCCCCAACATCGGCCGCACACTCGCCAATTCAGCCACCAACAGCCGCCGCCGCTCCTGCTCGGGCAGCGTCGCGTAGTCGTCGACGCCGACGCGAGCAAAGAGCCACGCCACCGCCGCGCCGAGCTTGTCGCTGTGCTCGCGCACATCGAGCCGCGCCAGGTGCCGGCCCAAGACCTGCGCTCGCCCCCGCACCGACGTCAACAACGTCGTCGCCGTCCGCTGCTGCCCCGCCGCCACCAACGACTGCTCCAGTGCAGCCAGGGCAGGCAGCGGGTCGAAGGTCGCGTCTTCGCGCAAGCTGCGCAGCGCCGCCTCGACCCGGGCCCGAAAGGGTTCGTCGACGACGTCGGCGCGGTCGTCGGCGCCGTCCGTCGACGTCGACGTCGACAGCCAGCGGCGATGCTGGGACACGATGGCAAACAGCGACACCAGCACCTCGCGCAGGCCCTGGTCGGCCTCGCTGCGATGACGGCGCAGGGTGGCGCGGGTGACCTCGGCGGTGACGTTGGGATTGCCGTCGCGGTCGCCGCCCATCCAGGAGTGCAGCCCCAGCGGCAGCGTCGCCTGCAGCGGTCGGTGAAAGCAGCGCTCAAAGGCCCGGCGCAGATCGCGGTCGACGTCTTTCAAGGCCTCGCCGAGGATCGCGATGGAGCGCAGACCGCCGGTCACCTCGTCGTGGACCGTCGGTGAACGCTCGCGCAATTCGGCCGTCGCCCACAGGGCCTCGATGTGGGCGGCGACGGCGTCCCTGGTGTCGTCGTTGCCAAGGTCGTCCAGCGCGGCGCTGATGAAGTCCAGGTGCTCGCGCACCGTGCGGCGTCGCATCTCGGTGGGGTGGGCGGTGAAGGTCAGCAGCAGCGGCGTCTCGCGCACCAGGGTCTCGGTGTCGTCGGCGGACAAGCCCCGGGCCCGCAGCAGTTGAAATGCCGC
>CAJBHN010000731.1 GCA_903952805.1 uncultured Myxococcales bacterium
GGTGTCGTCGTCGAAGACCGCGACGACGCCGTCGAGGTTGACGCTGCGCCGGTTGGGCACGCGAAACGAGATGGGCGTGTCCTGGGCCACGGGGATGCCCGAGATGATGGCCTCGCCCGGCTCGACGACGAGTGCAGGGCGGATGAACTCCAACTCGTCGTCGCAGTTGCAGCCGGGCAACAAAACGATGGCTGACAACCAGGTGGCGCTCAGCACGCCAGAAAGCCCGCGGGAAAATCGCATGGCGCCACCATAGCCCGTCTCAATCCAAACGCCCACGGCGACGTCGCCGGATCCCCATGCTCGGTCCGATTCGACGCCAAAAAAAATACACGCCACCAACGGGCACCAGGCACGTTGACGGCGTCAGGGAAGTTTGGTCGAGACTGAAGCCGACCGCGTCGGCCCGCCCCTCAGACGGCGGCTGGGTGACGAAGGAGGAAGTCGCGGACCATCTGCTGGGCCACCTTGGCGGCGAGACCTTCGTTCTTCAGCTCCGCGAGGGCCGCATCGTAAAACGCGGCGGCAAGCTCACCGACGGTGGTGGTGACGGTCTTCTGCGGCGAGCGCTTGGTGTGGGGCATGGTCGGGCTCCTCGTGTGTCACTGCCAACGATTCGGCGTGCACAAGGATTCGATGCACTGTCCCTGCCAAAGTTGCACTGCGCTCGGCGGCGACGGCCTCACTGGCGTTGCAATGCCGCCAATCGACGACGGCGCCGACGCGACCGTGCGCCACATCACAGCCTGATCCCGACAGCGCTGTCGCTGTGTGTGCCTCTTGCCATGATCGATGTGTCAGCACCGACACAGGCGACATGTCGGTCTGACTCCCACCGTGGGTTTTCTTCGAGGGGCCGACGCCGGGGACGACAAAGCGGTTGGCTCTGGCGAGACGTCCGGCGTGCTGCTAACGGCGCCAGGCTGCGTCGGTTCTCGGCGCTGCCTGTTGAGGTCGTCCATGCGCCACATCGTTCTTGTCTCCGTGCTCACCGCCACCAGTGCCCTTGCCCAGGCCCCCAGTGCCCCCAGTGCCCCAAAGGGCGATGCACCAGCCGAGACCAAGGGTGTGGAGAAGGCCGCCGACAAGGCCAGCGAGCCAGCGCCGCCTCCGCTTCCTCCCCTTCCCGGCGACGCCGCAGCCGTCGAGCCAGCCGGCGCTGGCAGCACCCTCGGCGCCGACGAGGTGGCCCGTCTCAAGGCCGAGCTCAAAGCCGACCTCAAGGCCGAAGTCCAGGCCGAGCTGCGCGCCCAACTGAAGACCGAGCTGGAGACCGCCGCCCGCGACCAGAGCACCGCCAAGGCTGCGGCCCAGGAATGGCAGGAAGAGCGCTGGATCGAAGAGGTGAAGCCCAAGCTGAACTTCCTGGAGATCGACGGCTACTTCCGCTTCCGCTTCGACCTCTTCAATCGCCTGGACCTCGGCACCTACGATCCCATCAACCAGCGCGGCACCTCGGGCTTCCCCGTCCCCACGACGTATCGGCCCTTCGACGGCGCCACCTGCGACGAAAACACCCCCGACAACTTCAGCGGCGGCGCCTGCTCCACCGAGGCGGGCGACACCCAGACCATCATCTCCACCAACATGCGCCTGCGCCTGGACCCGACGCTCAACGTCAGCGAAGACATCCGCATTCGCAGCACCGTCGACGTCTTTGACAACATCGTCCTCGGCAGCACCCCCGAGAGCCTGCCCGGTTTCGCTCAGAATCCGACCTTGCCGCTGCCGATGTTCGCAGCGTCGCAGAACCCTCCTCAGGAGGGTCTCAACAGCATCTACGACGCCATCCGTATTCGGCGGGTGTGGGCCGAGGTCATGACCCCCGTTGGTCAGCTGCGCTTTGGTCGCATGCCCCAACAGTTCGGCCTGGGCCTCCTCGCCAACGACGGCAACAAACTCGACCAGGACTTCGGCGACAACGCCGACCAGATCGTGTTTGGCACCCGCATCGCCGGCCACATCATCGCTCCCGGCTATTCGTGGTCGTCGTCGGGGCCCTTTGGTCGCGGTGGCGGCGCCGGCGCCGGCGGCGACTCCAACCAGGGCTTCTTTCAAGGTGAGCAGGGCCAGCGCTACAACCTCGACCCCAAAGACGACGTCCACAGCTTCATGCTTGTCGTCGCCAAGAAGGACACCGAAGCCGACATCAAAGAGACCCTGCGTCAGGGCAAGACGCTGCTGAACTACGGCGTCTTTGGCGTCTACCGCACCCAGGCCTTCGACATCCCGGCCTACTACTCCAGCGCCCAAAGCGTGCTGACCAACCCCGCCCTCGGCCCCGACCAATACGTCAGCCGCAACGCCAACGCCGGCATTGGCTCGCTGTGGGGTCGCTTCCAGTGGGACAAGCTCAAGATCGAGGCCGAAGCCGTCGGCATCGTCGGCCAGGTCGATGGGACCTCGACGTCATCGGGAGGCCTTGATGCTTCCGATGCATCGCTGCGCGTCGTCGAAGACGGCGTCGTCGTCGACAAACCCCTGTTCATCCTGCAGGGCGGCGTCGCCGTCGAATCCAGCTACGCCTTCTTGAACGACCAACTCGTCGTCGGCCTCGACGCCGGCGCCGCCTCCGGCGACGACGCCTTCGGCTTTGGCACCCGCCCCGTCATCAACCAGAACCCCAAGGCTGGCGACCTCGACGGCAAGCAGTACGGCGAGTGCCTCGGCGAACGCCTCGCCACGCCCGTCGACGGCGTTGACTGCCAGCAGGTCGACAACGACGTCACCAGCTTCCGCTTCGACAGCGACTACATCGTCGACATGATTTTGTGGCGCGAAGTCCTTGGCACCGTCACCGACGCTTTCTACGTGAAGCCCAACATCTCGTATTACTTCACGCCCGACCTCGGCCTGCGCGCCGACGTCGTCTACAGCCAGGCCATCTTCGCGTCGTCGACGCCCGGCCAGCAAAATCCCCTCGGCCTCGAACTCGACGTCCGCGGCTTTTACGCCAACGAAGGCGGCTTCTACTTCATGCCCCAGGTGGGCTTCCTGCTCCCCCTCGGCGGCCTGAACCACTACAAGGACACGGCGCTGTCCGACGAGAAGTTCCGCAACGCCCAGTTCGCCTGGACCTTTCAGCTCTTCGCCGGCATCCAGTTCTGAGCTGAACTGAGTTGGCCCGGTCCCGGTTCCCGAAAAGGCCGACGGCGCTCCGTCGGCCTTTCTCGTTTGGCACCCGTTTGGCATCAAGACACCCGGGTCACGTCCGCTGATCCATGTTGACCCTCGCGGCGACAGGCGGCTCAGTGTATTGTCGCCCCTTCAACCCCATGGAGTTGTTCATGAACGTTCGGCTGTTGTCGTGCCTGGTCTTTGGTCTCGCCTTGCCTGCCGCTGCCAACAGCGGCGGTGCTCCCCGTGCCAGCACCGGAGAAAGCGGTAGCTCCTGCACCCGCTGCCACACCGGCAGCAACGGCACCGCCCCCACGGTCACCGTCGTCGGCCTGGGCGCTGAAGCCCTCGAAGCTGGCGCCAGCGTCTTGTTCAGCGTCACCGTCCACAGCAACGACGTCGGCAGCGGCCGCAGCGCCGGCTTCGCGGCGTCAACCGACACCGCCGGCACCTTCGCCGTCGTGGACCAGTCGGGCACCGAATTGGTCGGGACCACCGCCAACGACAACGAGGCAACCCACTCGGCCAAGAAGGCCTTCGACGGCAGCGGCGACGCGGTCTTCAACCTCGAGTTGACCAACCTGCAGGCCGGCACCCACACGCTCTTTGTGGCGGGCAACGACGTCAACGGCTCCGGTTCGAGCGGTGACCGCGTCGGCACCACCACCGTCGCGTTCACCGTCAATGCCGCTGCCGGCGAAGGCGAAGGCGA
>CAJBHN010000732.1 GCA_903952805.1 uncultured Myxococcales bacterium
AGGAACTAGCCGTGTCGCGTATTTGCCTCGTGATAGCGGCCTTGCTGGCAGTACAGGCACAAGCCCAGTCGGTTGGTGCCCAGGCAGCGAGTCCGGTGGCCGGTGACGATGGGATTGCCCTATCGGACGATGGTCGTTCTCGACTGCATCTCGGTGTCACTGCCGGCGCTGGCTTCGACACCAATCCGTATACCACGCCACAGGACCTCAACCAGTTCACCGGTGATGTTGTGGTGAGGGTTCGTCCCTACCTCGATGTCAGCGTACCTGGTTCCAATCTCGCTTTTTCCGGCAAGGCGCAGTTGGACTACGGCTTCCTGCCTGGGGTCGTGAATCCCGAAACGCAGTCGTTTCTGTTGTACCAGACACTCCTCGGGGCCGACCTTGAGCTGAACCGCGGGGGGGCGTTTTCCTTCGCCGTGGGCGACAGCGTCTCTTGGAACACCGATCCCGGTGTCACTGTTATCGGAAGCCTTCTCAGTCGTGTCCGCAACCGCATGCAGGCAGGCGCAGGCTATCGACCTGGCAATGGGATCCTCAATACGCGCCTCCAGTATACGTTCGATTTTACGAAGTTTGTCGACGTGCAAGGCAATGGCGGCCTGGTCAGTGATGGCGTCCTTGATACCATGACTCATAGCCTGCGGCTGCGGGGCGATTATCGATTTCTACCCAAGACCGGCGTCTTTGCGACGTTGGTTGGTGGATGGCAGAGTTACCCATTTTCCAGCAACCAACCCTCAGCCTTTCCCGTGGGCATCAACGTCGGCTTGCAAGGCAACATCTTGCCAAAGCTGGCGTTCCTCCTCAGCGCCGGCTATTCAAACCCGCTGGTATTCGACGGGTCTGGGCTCGTCACCGGGAACATTGTAGGCGCAGTTGGCCAAGCTGAAATCCAATGGGCACTGTCGCCGGTCACCCGTCTGTCGGGCGGCTTTCGCCGTACCTTCGACCCAATCGCTCTCTACCAATTCGTGGGCAACAACCGAGCTTACGGCAGATTCTCACAGACGTTGGGCCAGCTCGAGTTCAACCTGAATGCCGGTTACTCGGCACTCGAATTCGGAGCAGAACAATTCGGGCCAGCCCCTCTGACCAACCGGCCGACTGGGCGCTTTGACCACGCCTTAGATGGGGTCATTTGTGTGGATTTTTACGTCCTGCGCTGGCTTTCCTTCGGTGTTCGCAACAGCATCGATTGGCGCATTACCAATGCCAGAATCGCCACTTCGTTATTGGCCTTGGATTATGTCCGCAACGAGACTTTGCTGGTCGCCAGCGCACGCTACTGAATCGATGGGCCTCGTCGGGTCCCTGCTGTCGACGACGAGACAAGCGTACTGGACGTGACCATGCGATTGCCCCCGTCATTGCAGCCTCGCTGGTATGTGCTCGCAGTGGCGGTGCGCAGCGAGCAGTCCGCCGCGCGAGAACTCCGGGCCGTCGTCGACGATGTGTTTGTGCCGGTATCGGTGGAGCGGCGGGCGTGGACAGACCGTATCAAGCGGGTCGAACTGCCTCTGTTTCCTGGCTACGTGTTTGTGCGGCTGGGCTTGAGCGCCGAGAGCAGGGTGCGCCTGTTGAAGTGCCGCGGCGTGTACGACCTCGTGGGCAAGAAGGTGGGCGGCGAGGTTGCCGTTGCCGTCGAGGATCGCTGTGTGGCCGACTTGCAGGTGATGGTGGCCAGCGACCGGGCCCTTGACCCTGTGACGACCCTGGTTCCCGGGACGGCAGTGGTTGTGGGGGCCGGGCCCTTGAAGGGGGTCACTGGTGTCGTTGAGGAGGCCGCCGACGGCCAGCGTCGTCTGGTGGTGCAGGTGGCGCTGCTGGGACGCGGCGTCCGAACGGTCCTGTCGGCGGATGACGTGTTGTTGGCGCCGCCAAGCCCCGTGGCGTGAGAGCCGACCACAGTCCCTCACACGGCGCGAGGGGCGCCATGTGCTCCCCACCTGGGGAGAGGGTCAGTAGAAGTTGCGGAGAAGCCGGACCCGAGAGCCCATTCTGTACGCATTCTGAACGAATGGGTTGGTGACAATGACAAAGGTGTTGAAGACGTTGCGGGTGGCCCGTCGCCGGGTCAGAAGGATCAGGAGAGGCTGACGCCCTGCGTCAGCCCAAACAATCAGCGTGCAGATCGCAGGCGCCAGTGTGAATCCGAGAAGTGTTGGTCCCGGGACCGACATGGGCGGAGCCCGCGCTGCCGACGGGGAGCCCAGATGAGCAGCAGCATCCAGACCATTCGTGAACATGTCGCCGTCATCGGACTTGGCTACGTGGGATTGCCGGTGGCCCTGGCGTTTGCCCGCCGCATCCCGGGGACGGTTGGTTTCGACGTGAACACACGACGCGTAGAGGAACTCCGTCGCTTCGTGGACAAAAACGGCGAGGAAAGCGAGGCCAGCCTCAAGGAGGCCAGCCTTACCGTCACCGCCGACGTCAACCGTCTGTCGGACCGGACCTTTTTCATCGTGGCGGTGCCCACGCCCATCGACGAGTACAAGCGCCCCGACCTGACGCCCCTGGTGAGAGCCAGCGAGACCGTTGGCCGCGCCATTGCCACCAGCGCCCCTGGCGTCATCGTCGTGTTTGAATCCACGGTGTATCCCGGCGTCACCGAAGAGGTGTGTGGCCCCGTCATTGAGCGCGTCAGCGGCAAGAAGCGCGGCGTCGACTTCTTCCTCGGCTACAGCCCCGAGCGCATCAACCCCGGCGACAAAGAGCACACCCTCGAGCGCATCACCAAGGTGGTCAGCGGAGAAAACGCCGACGTGCTGGAGCGGGTGGCTGCCGCCTACGGCGCCGTGGTCGAGGCCGGTGTTCATCGGGCTCCCACGATCATGGTGGCCGAGGCAGCCAAGGTCATCGAGAACACCCAGCGTGACCTGAACATCGCGCTGATGAACGAGCTGGCGATCATTTTCGACAAGAAGGGCATCCGCACCAAAGATGTCCTCGACGCGGCCGGCACCAAGTGGAACTTCCTGAAGTTCCAGCCCGGGCTCGTCGGCGGTCACTGCATCGGCGTCGACCCCTACTATCTGACCACGATGGCCGAGGCCTTGGGCTACCACCCTCAGGTTATCCTCGCAGGCCGCCGCATCAATGACGGTATGGGCGCCTTCATCGCCCAGAAGCTTGTGAAGCTGCTGGTACACAAGGACTTCGCTGTGCGCGGGGCCCGTGTCGGCGTGTTGGGCCTCACCTTCAAGGAAAACGTGCCAGATCTGCGCAATTCCCGGGTCCCGGACATTGTCGCCGAGCTCAAGAGCTTTGGCGTCGTTCCCCTGATCTACGACCCCCACGCCGACGCAGACGACGCCCGCCACGAATATGGCGTCGAGCTCGTGGGGGCCCAGGACCTGACGGGCCTCGACGCTGCCGTCCTCGCCGTCAGCCATGCAGCCTTCGCCGAGCGTGGCTACTCGACGCTGCTGGCGGGCTTGAAGCACGATGGCATCGTCATCGACGTCAAGAGCGCCCTGCCACGCACCGGTTTGCCGGGCATGCCGGGCCTTGAGGTCTGGAGCCTGTGACGTCGTTGTTTCGCATATGCGGACTCGTTGTGGTTCTGCTGGGCATGCTGTGCAGCGCCGCGACATGCGGGCTCGACGACAGCTCGACGCTGCCGCCGCCGGACTTGGAGCGCATCGAGGTCCTCGGCGTTGGCGACGTCGTCGAGGTTCGGGTCTTTGGCGAGGCCGAGTTGACGGGCACACACCAGATCAGCGAGCAGGGCACCATCCGCCTGCCGTTGGTGGGGCCCATCTTGGCGGCGGGCCTCTCCCCCGACGAGCTGTCGGCGGCCATCGCTGGCGCCTACAACGGCCAGTACCTGAAGCGGGCGGAGGTCAGCCTCTTCATCAAGGAGCGCAACTCCCAGAAGGTCTTCGTCCTCGGCCAGGTGGGCAAGCCCGGCCCCGTACCCATCGCTGGTCGGCGCATCACGGTCATCGAGGCCATCGCCCAGGCCTGGCGCGGCAGCCACATCGTGATCACGACGATCATGTTCAACTTCATCGCCGCGGCGGGCCTGGCCTGGCTGCTGGTCGGCCCGCTCAAGGCGCCGGGCAGCATGTCGATCGA
>CAJBHN010000733.1 GCA_903952805.1 uncultured Myxococcales bacterium
ACGAAGTTCGTCGTCGGCCGCACCACCGGCGTGCAAGAATTCTACGACCTCAGCACCGATCCCGACGAGACCAAGAACCTCGCCGCCGTCGACCAGAACAAGACCGACCGGCTGACGAGTGAAGCGCTCGCGTTTGCCGACGGCCAACTGGCTTGGCTGAAGTCGGCACCGCAGATGGCCAACGCCGTCGACGTGCAGCAGGGGCTGCTGGAAAACGCCGCCGTGCGCCTGGTCAAGCCCGGCGGCAAGGTCGTTTCGTGCAGCCGTCCTGCCGACAGCGTCGGCGACAACGCCACGATCGACATCGCCGGCTTCAACGCCTTGCCCTGGCGCCGCGATTGCCCCGGCGAGAAGGAACGCTCGTTTCTGGGAGCACGGACCACCACCATGGGCCGCGCTCGCGACTGCGTGCTGGTCAACGTCCCCGAGGGGGGCGGCGCCGTCGAAATCGTGTTGCGCAAGCAGCCGTGGCAGCTGTTTCTCACCCGCATCCGCGCCACGCTCAATCGCAAACTGGTCGACGGCGACGACGAGGCCATCATCACCGCGTTCGGCGACGGCAAGCAGGGCCAGGAAAAAACCATCAGCCGTGCCGAAAATTCCGTGCGGGTGACCTTCCCGTCTTCCACCGACGAGCTGGTCGTGCGGGTCTCGGGGGAGCAGCGCCTGCAGGCCCCGATCTGTCTGACCTTCACCGAAATGGCCTGGCGCAGAGCGGCACCACCACGGACCGCCACCATCGGTGCCCAGCCGCCGGTGCCGGGCGCGGCGCAGCCCATGAGCCCTCCCGTCGACGACGACGACGACGCTCGCGACGACGACACCCACGGTCGCAAGCCTGCGCCGGGCCCGTAGCGGGACGGCGCTCGAGCCTGCTAGCGTCCCGCCCATGTCCGATGGTGAAGCCCTCCAGAGCCCCGCCCAGATTCAACAGCTCGTGACGCGTTGGGCCGCTGGCCGGGTCACCCTGAAGGAGATCAAGGGCTACACCGACGACGAGCTCTACGCGATTGCCCACACGGGCTACTTTTTTCTCATGCAGGGTAAAAACACCGAGGCCCGCACGCTCTTTGAGGGCCTGGTCGCGATCGACCCGAAAAATGACTACTATTATCGAGCGCTTGGCGTGATCTTCCACAAGATGGGTGATGCGGAGCGGGCCATCAAGCAGTTCTCGTACGCCATCCAGGTCAACCCCAGGGCGTCGCCGGCGTATGTGAACCGAGCCGAGGTGTACGTCTCGCTCGGCAGGAGCGCCGAGGCTGGCAGCGATCTGCGCAAGGCCCTCGAGGTCATCACCCCCCGGGAGCCCCAGCTTGCTCGCAAAGCCCGGGCGCTGCTCGGCGTCGTCACCCGTCGGCGCTGACCGATCGTTTTGTTCGGGGCCGTCGGCCGACACTCCACTGCCACAAAAACCCAGTACCGGGCTCACACCGGCGCGACCCCGATGTCGTGTCATGGAGGGTGACTCGCTGAGATCCGGTGTGATCCACCGCATGTGGCTGCGGTGCGGAAAGATGACATACTCAACGCATCAGTCGGCCCAGAGAGGATCACCCCCATGCGTCTCCCGATCTTGTTCGCCTCATCCGCCCTGTTCGCTGCTTCGGTGGGCTGCTTGCAGTCCGTCGACTACGTTGACCCCATCGGCCTCCCCTTCGACACCTCCGAAGGCACTGTGAATTCCCAGGACATCGGCCCCAACGTCCGGCAGGCCCGCCTTTCGGGTCAATACGGCCCCCAGGACACCTTCCAAGACGCCGCCGCGGCCACCTCCGGCTACGACGACGGCGCCACCAGCAACGTGGTGCTGGAAACCTCGAGCAACGGCCGTATGGGCATGATGATCATCGACTCCTGGCAGGGCAGCCTGCTGACGATGCCAGCGGGCAGCTACCAAAGCTCCAGCACGTCGCTGAGCAACGCCGTCAACGTCACCATCTGCGCCACCGACTTCGACGCCCCTGCCGAAGATGCCGTGGTGGACATCCAAGACACCCCTGATGGCCGCGTCATCACCGTCGAGGCCCAGACCGGCGGCGACTACGGCCTCGACAACAGCGACAACCCGGCCCTGGCCAGCTTCACCGTGGTCCGCTGAGCGCAACTCCCCCCCTCATGTGGCGGCCGGCCCTGGTGGCTGGCCGTTTTTTTTTGGCGCCGCTCGCCGGCCCGGTCGGCGGCACCTTGCTGAGCGCGCACCGCGCGGCTATCCAAGACCCCATGACCGACGAGACCAAGCCCGCCGACATCGCCCCCGCCGAACCGACCTTCGCCGAGCGCCTCGGCATCGACGGCGCCGTCGACCGCGTCGAGATGGACGCCTACCCCACGGCCATGGTGCCAACGGCCCGTTTCGCCGACGCCGCCCGCGCGTTGTCGAACCAGGGGTACATTCGCTTCCTGGACCTCAGCGTCGTCGACCACGTCGAGAGCGGCCGCGAAGACCGCTTCGAGGTCTACCTGATGGTCTACTCGATGGAGCGCAAAGCCTATGCTCGCATCAAGACCATGACCGCCGGGGTGATGCCGTCGGTGACGTCGGTGTACTCCGCTGCCAACGCCTATGAGCGTGAGGGCTTTGACCTCTTTGGCATCACGTTCACGGGGCATCCGTCGCTCACCCGCATCCTCATGCCCGATGGGTGGCAGGGTCACCCCATGCGCCGCGACGCGGACATGCCGATGGAGCCGGTGGACTTCACCGTCACCCGCGAGCTGTACAACACCTGATGCCCACCCCGGGCAGCAGCGCCACGGTCGTCGTCGCGGTGGCGCTGCTGCTGGGCGGATCTTGTTCCTCCACCAACGGCGACGCTCACGACCTGACAGTGTGGTCTGACGCCGAGGCCCGTCGCATCGTCGGCGAAGCCCTCGTCGACCTGCGTGCGGGTCATCTCGAAGCGGTCGTGGCCCGGTTTTGCGACCAAGGTGACGACGGCATCGCTCGCGCCCGCGCGGTGCTGCGTCCGGGGGTGGGCAAGGCTTCGCTGGCGATTCTGCGTGTTGAGCCCGCCTGGGTTGGCAAGGAGCCGTACTTCTCCGTCGAGGTGGGCGACGGCGCTGCCTGGACCCACGGCTTTGGCGTGTCGGTGCGTACGGGCTGCCTGGAGCGCGCCGTCGGTGCCGCCGACGGCGCGGTCCGCGGGGGGCCCTGAGGGCCATTGCCAAGGTCGTCGTCGTCGTCGTCGTCGTCGTCGTCATCATCGACGTTGTGCTCGACGTTTCGACGACGTCGGCTCTTGGCTGCTTCAGTGCACGACGCAGGACGCCACGTCGCGCTCGTGGGTTGCGGCTGGGCTTGAGGCTGCGGTGGTCGTGGTTGGTCAACCTGCTAGCCTCGACGCCATGAGCAGCAACGCCCGCCGAGTGGTCCACGTCAGCGACGTGGAGGGGAGCTTCAACCGCTTGCAGACCTTCGTTGAGCGGGCTCCCGGTCTGGCATTTGACGACGACGGCCGCATCATGGTCGACGACGACACCATCTTTGTCTTTGGCGGCGATGCGGTCGACCGCGGCCCCTGGTCGCGGCGGGTGGTGCGCACGCTCATCGACGTCAAGGAGAGGGCGCCGGACCGGGTGGTGTTGCTGGGTGGCAACCGCGACATCAACAAGTTGCGCTTGCCGCGAGAGCTCGCCGGGGCCCTGCCACGCAAGGCGCCTCCCGAGGTGCATGCGCTCCTCGTCGACAACAAGCCCGAGTTGCTGCGCTGGATCTTGAGCCACACCATGGGGGCGCAGCCGGCGTTTGATTTCCGCCGGGAGGAACTGCGCAGCGAGGGAGTCGCTGCATCTGACGACGACGTGGTCGCGTCTTTTCTGCACGACCTGCTGCCTCCCCACGGCGACCAATTTCGATTTCTGCAGTTGGCGCAGCTGGGCTTTCGCTGTGGAGCCACGCTCTTTGTCCACGGGGGCTTCGCCGACGAGGCCCTCGGCCACGTGCCGGGTGGCCCCACCTTTGACGACGTCGATGGCTGGCTGCATGCCCTCAATCGCTTCTACGCCGACCAGCTCGCCCGCTATGCCCGCGCGCCCATCGTCGTCGACGGCGAACCCGATTGGCTTGACATCGTGCTGTACCAGGCGCCCAAGCGGGGCGTGGGCAAAAACCCGGGGAGCGTGGTCTACGGTCGCTTTGGGAGCGACCCGTGGAACAACCCCCGCTTGCCGTCGTCGACGTCGATGCAGTGGCTGCGTCGGCACGGCATTCGGCGGGTGGTGGTGGGCCATACCCCTTGCGGCGATGTCCCCGCGGTGCTGCGCAGCGACGAAGACCTGGAGATTGTCATCGCTGACAACTCCCGGGGCCGCATCGACGAAGGCGTCGTGGTCAGCATCAGCTGCGGGGCGGACGACGACGTCGGCGTCCTCGGCATCGACGCCTTCACCTGCCTCGACGACGACACCTGTCATCGGGTGCGCTTCACGCTCGGGCGCGACGAAGCCACCGACATCGGCCGCGTCACCACTGACGGTCGGTTGGTGAAGGGATTTCTCGACGACGGCCGGGCCCTGCTCTTTCGATCCGACGAGTCCTTCGTCATGCGCCAGACGGCGGTGCCTCGCGCCGAACTTGGGCCCCTGCTGCCTCCCGTCGACGACAGCGGCGCCTGAGCGGAGACGACACCATGTGGTGGGACACGCACCTGCACCTTGATGCCCTCGGTGATGAGGGGCCAGCGTTGATGGCGGCGGCCGCGGCGCGAGGTGTCACCCATCTGTTGGCCATTGGCGTTGATCCAAGGCGGCCGGCCCTGCTGCGGGGGGCGCTGCCGGCGACCATGCAGGTGCGCTACGCCGTGGGGTTGCATCCGCAGGAGTTGCCGTCGTTGACCGATGACGACGTGCACGAGGCCTTCATCGCCCTTGACGAGCGTCTGGCTGCTGGCGGTGACATCGTCGCGGTCGGCGAATGCGGCGTCGACGCCCGCGCCGGCATCGGTGACACCCGGGAGCGGCGCGAGCGTCAGCTCGGCGTGTTTCGTCGGCATCTGCAGGTGGCGCGTCGGGTGGGGCTGCCGCTGGTGTTGCACGGGGTGCGCCGCGACGGCGTGCTGCTCGACGTCATTGACGCCGACATTGCGGCCCACGGTCCCCTGCCAGGCGCGGTCTGGCATGGCTACTCGGGCAGCGCCGACACGATGCGACTCGCGGTGAAGCGAGGCATTTCGATTTCCATTGGCTTCATGGCTCTCGATGTCCGCGCTCGTCGGCTGCAAGAGGCCATTCCCCTCATTCCCGATCATGCCCTGCTGCTGGAGACCGATGCGCCGCCGCTGCCGCCGGAGCGATTGCTCGACGTCGCTGAGGCCGTCGCCCGGTTGCGCGGACAGAGCCTGGCAACGGTGCAGGGCATCAGCGGCGACAACGCCGCGCGCCTGTTTGGGCGCTGACACGCGCCCAGCCCTACCAGTCGATGACGTCGACGACGCTGCCGGGCTCGATGCGTTCATCGTCGTCGGCAAAGCAGCACAGGGCCGTGGCGTCGGCGAGTCCCGAGACTTGCCCCGAGCCCTGGCGATCCACCGTGCGGACGACGAGCTCGTTGCCTTCGCGGGCGGTGATGGCCCGGGCGAAAAACGACAAGCCCCGCTTTTTGATGAAGGCCACCTCGTCACGCAGGATGGCTGGGCGAGTCGCGACCGCGGTGGCGGGCGCGCCACTCAAGCGCTGCAGGGCGGGCTGCACAAAGAGGCGAAACGTCACCATCGCGCTGACCGGGTTGCCGGGCAGGCCGAAGAAGCGGACGGCGGCTGCGCTGGTCGTCGTCGTCGCCGTCGTCGTCGCCGTCGTCGTCGTCGTCGTCGTCGTCGGGCGCGGGATCGCGCCAAACGCCAGCGGCTTGCCCGGGCGCATGGCCAGACGCCACAGCGACAGCGACGCGCCGAGGTGTTGCAGGGCGGGACGCACGAAGTCGTGGCTGCCGACCGAGACGCCGCCGATGGTCAGCAGCACGTCGACGTC
This sequence comes from uncultured Myxococcales bacterium, assembly GCA_903952805.1. Lineage (GTDB taxonomy): Bacteria > Myxococcota > UBA727 > UBA727 > VGSZ01 > VGSZ01. The sequence continues at coordinate 5,968 of CAJBHN010000733.1, forward strand.
GTCGACAAGGCCCTGCTGCATCAGCGCGACGTGGTCGGTCAGTGTGTCCTTGGCGATGCCCAGCAGGCGCACGGTGCAGCCCAGGCGACGGCAGGCGGCGGCGATGGCCCAGGCGTTGGAGTTGACGACGTCGTCGTCGCCAAGGGCGCTGCCGACCTCCTTGAGTTCGTCCCCCGACGCCATGATGGCCACCGTGGGGCGGCGTGCCACCAGGACCCGGGTATGGCCGGCGGACCACAGGAGGTTCAGGCGGGCGGGGGACAGCACGTCGCCGACGGCGCCGACGGTGGCATCGGTGTCGACGTCTTCGCCGCGCAGGCGGATATGTTCGCCGGAGCGGGGGCGATGGTTGACGACGACGACGCCGTGGGCGCGACCGGACTCATCGCATTGTTCGCGCATGACGACGGCGGTGGCGCCTCGCGGTATCGGTGCACCGGTGGTGATGGCGATGGCGGTGCCAGGGGTGATGCCGGCGTGGCTGCCGTGGCCGGCCAGGCTTTCGCCCACGAGTTTCAAAGTGACCGGCACCGTGTCGATGTCGGAGACGGCGTAGCCATCCATGGCGCTGTTGGAAAACGGGGGCAGCGCTCGTCGGCTGAGCAGGTGCTCGGCGAGGAAATGGGGGACGGGGTCCATCGCCACCGCGGTGAGGTCCATGGGAGCAGCGGGCAGCGGTTCGCACGCCGCGAGGATGCGGGCGGCGGCGACGTCGACGGGCAGGAGGTCGGGGCTCATGGGGCGTCTCTGTTTCGGGTCGTGGGTATCGTGTCGTGTGGTGTCGTGTCGTGTGGTGTCGTGTCGTGTCGTGTCGTGTCGTGTGGTGTCGCGTACCAATCGAACGTTGTTCGGGCTCAAGGACTCGGTTCCGGTCAGGGTGTCAACAAAGAACCGGTACCCCTTCTCGGTCGGGATTCTTCCAGCGCTGGTATGTGGCTGAACCAGATAGCCCTCACGCTCGAGCTGAGTCATGTCATTGCGAACCGTCGCCGAAGACACCGCAACCTCAGTCCGAGCAGACACCGTTGACGAACCCACTGGTTGGGCAGTCTCGATGTACTGCTGAACCACGGCACGCAGGATTGCGGACTTTCGGTCGTCGAGCATTGGCAGTCAGTCTACGCGAGTGCCAGCACCGAACCGAGATCGGGGGCAGTCAGTCGTCTAACTGCAACGCAGAAGTGAAAGCCTCGGAGGGAACCTCGACTCGTCCGAGGCTCTTCATCCGCTTCTTGCCCTTCTTTTGCTTCTCGAGCAGCTTGCGCTTTCGAGAAACATCTCCGCCATACAACTTGGCCGTGACATCTTTGCGATAGGCCTTGATGGTCTGGCGACTCAGAATTTTGGAACCAATGGCTGCTTGGATCGGCACATCGAACTGCTGACGAGGAATGAGCTCCTTGAGCTTGTCAGCCATCTTCTTGCCGTAGTCATAGGACTTTGAGCGGTGAATGATCGAGCTAAATGCGTCGATAGGTTCGCCTGCAATCAGAATGTCAACCTTGACAAGGTCTCCTGGTTCATAACCAATTGGCTCATAATCCAAGCTGGCATAACCCTGGGAGCGGCTTTTCATCTGATCGAAGAAGTCAGTAACAACCTCACCGAGCGGCATTCGGTACTGAATCTCGAGACGCTCCGGTGAGAGGTATTCCATCTTCACCATCTCACCACGACGGGTCTGGCAGAGATCCATAATCGTTCCCGTAAAGGCCGAAGGCGTAATGACGGTCACCCTCAGATACGGCTCAAGCACCTTCTGAATCGAGGACGGGTCGGGCAGATCCGCGGGGTTATCGATTGCAATCTCTTGGCCATCTGTGCGGAGCACTCGATACTCAACAGAAGGCGCAGTGGCAATCAGATTCAGGTCGTATTCACGCTCAAGGCGTTCGCGCACAATCTCCATATGCAACAAGCCAAGGAACCCGCAACGGAACCCAAAGCCAAGAGCACCAGAAGTTTCTGGCTCGTAGGTAAACGAACTGTCATTCAGCCGCAGCTTCTCTAGGGATTCGCGCAAGTCCTCAAACTCATCCCCCTCAACTGGGTAGAGCCCACAAAACACCATCGGCTTGGGGTCCTGATAGCCCTCTAGCGGCGCTGCAGCCTGCCGCGAAGCCTCGGTCACGGTCTCGCCGGAGCGAGCCTCTCCAACGTCTTTGATGCCTGCAATCAGATAGCCAACCTCACCAGGGCCAAGTTCAGGAACTGGATCATTATCGGGAGTGCGCACTCCCACCTCTAGTGCTTCATAGGTTGAACCCGCCTGCATAAAACGAAGCTTTGCGTGGGTCTTGAGGCGGCCGTTCATCACTCGGATCGAACTGACCACGCCGCGGTATTGGTCAAAGTGCGAGTCGAAGATCAGTCCTTGGAGTGGCGCATCAGCATCACCAACAGGTGCAGGGATGCGATCAACTACTGCGTCGAGCAGTTCCTTTACTCCTTCTCCGGTCTTTGCCGAGATGCGCAGAATCTCATCGGCGGGAATCCCCAAGACCTGCTCGATCTCTGCTGCATACGTGTCAGGGTCTGCAGCGGGCAGATCAATCTTGTTGAGCACTGCCACGATTTCAAGGTCGTTTTCTAGGGCGAGATAACAGTTGGCCAACGTTTGTGCCTCGATCCCCTGTGAGGCGTCCACCACCAGAATGACTCCCTCGCAGGCCGCTAAGGAACGAGAAACCTCGTAGCCAAAGTCCACGTGACCAGGTGTGTCAATCAGGTTGATGACATGGCCGCCATGCTCGAGACGTACTGACTGCAGCTTGATCGTGATGCCGCGCTCACGCTCAATGTCCATGGAATCTAGGTACTGGGCGCGCATGTCTCTGGGGTCTACTGCGCCACAAATCTCGAGCATGCGATCAGCCAGCGTGGACTTGCCATGATCGATATGAGCGATGATCGAGATGTTTCGGAGGCGGGGAAGATCAGTCACGGTCTGTCTATTCTGGCCGCGTCTGAGCCCATGTTCTGCATCCCAGCGCGAGTTTCCTTCTCGCGAAGATGACTCCGGCGCTTCAGGTGGCTATCCTCTACAGGTTCCCGAATGGCTGGTTCAGCTGCCCACTTGGGACTGCAGCAGAACCGAAGTTGCAGGTACACCTTCACTAGAGAATCGAATAGAGACAGCCCCTCATGGCGAACATCAAAAGCCAGATCAAACGTAACCGCACCAATGAACTAGCGCGTGAGCGCAATAAGGCCGTTCGCTCCGAGGTCAAGACTCGCGTCAAGCACGCCGAGGTGGCCATCGCCGAAGGCGCCGAGAACGCAGAAGAGTTGACCAAGGTTGCCGTCCGCGCAATCGATAAGGCGACTTCCAAGGGCGTGTTTCACAAGAATGCTGCAGCACGCCGCAAGTCACGCTTGACTCGCACCCGTGCAGAGTCCGTAGCTAGCTGAACCACCCCATCCGGTTGACTGTCCCATCGGGTTGACCCTCCCATCG
>CAJBHN010000734.1 GCA_903952805.1 uncultured Myxococcales bacterium
TCTCCCTCTCCCTCTCCCTCACCCTCTCCTTCGGCGCTCTCTCCGCCCGCTCCGCCGGGGCAGGCACAAAAAACCATGCCGTTCACCAGGAGCAATACGGACAGATACCGGTTCATGATTCCGTACATGCTCACTCCAGCGTGGCGGTCAGATTGAAGGTGAACCCATTGTTGGGAGAAATCGCATCGACGACGACGAAGACCTCACGCGCCGCGCCCGTTGTGTTGCTGAACACCGCCGTCTCCCCAACGAGGCCGGAACCAGCATCGGCATCGGCCAGACATGAAGAACGGGTCGCGGTGCAGTCTGAGACGATGCCGACGACGACGTCTCCCTGACCGACGGCACCACCAACTGCTGCCCGCAGTGTTCGGCCACTCGGGACAGTGACCCGGTAGTAGGCGTCTCGTCCCTGACCGGTGCGTGGCGTGGCGCCGAAGCCGCAGGCGCCGCCGCCGAAGCCATTGGCCGTGGCAGGATGGCCAACCGTCGTGCCCTGGATCGTCGCACCGGGCGTCAACGTCGAGGCTGTCTCGCAGACCTCGGTCGGAGCCACCGAGGTCATCGTGCGGCTGGTGGTGGTCAAGGTGTAGGCGCCTTGATCCGCCGGCACCACGACGCCGGGATTCGAAAAACTGGTGCGCTCGCCGAGGAAGCCATCAACGGCGACAAAGACAAGTTGCGGGACGGCGCCGTGGTTGGCGAAGCTCACCTCGCTGCTGCCAGCCACCAGACACGACGATGATGCAGCGCTGCAATCGGTGACAATCACCAGGGTCGACCCGTCAAAATCAGCAGACAAGCGCGCTGTCATCAACTCCCCCGCAGCGACATCGACGGCGTAAAAGACATCGGGACCTCCGCCCGATTGGGCAACGCAGGCACCGGCGTAGTTCGTGACGTCGTCATCGAAGCCGGTGGTGTCGAAGGTGATTGATGCGCTGTCGTTCAGCGGCAAAGCCTCCGCGCACGTCTCACCACCACTGCCTTGCACGCAGGTTGATGGGGACCCTGCGCACACAAAGCCATCCTCGGTCGCACAAGCGGTGGAACACCCGTCGCCACTGACGGCGGCACCGTCGTCGCAACCCTCGGAGCCACTGACGGCACCGTCGCCGCACACAACCGCACTGCAGGCGGATGGCTGCCCGGCGCAGTCGAAGTCGTCCTCAACGACGCAGCTGGACGAACAGCCGTCGCCCCCCAGAGTGTCGCCGTCGTCGCACGCTTCACCATCCTCAACCAGGCCGTTGCCGCACCCGACCACGATGCACGACACCGTCAGCGTCAGCGTCGTTGTGTCGTCAACGGCGAAGTTGCCGCGCGGGTCGTAGGAGAAGAAGCGCTGGGCACCGGGCTCGGCGTCGAATTCGATGGGCCCGTTGGCGATATCGTCGCGAACTGCCAGACAAGGCCGGTTGGGTTCGCAGGGATTTCCCCCCTCACCCAAATCGAAGAGTTGGTAGGTGGTGGCGCCGAGACTGGTGCGGGTGGCCGTCAATGAAACGCGCGCTGCCGTTGGCGTCTGAAACGAGAACAGCAGTTCGCGACCTTCATAGGTGAAGCCATCGACCCCGGGATCACGGCAGGTGTAGCTGTCTCGTCCAGCCACGCCAGCAGCGGTGTCCAGGTTCAGGGAACCGCTGTCGCAGGTCACCGTGATGGGCGTGCCACAGGCACCCTCACCCTCTCCTTCACCTCCTCCTTCACCTTCACCCTCTCCTTCACCCTCTCCCTCTCCTTCTCCCTCACTCGACGACGTCTCTGGTCCATCACATCCGAGCAGGAGCATTGAGGAGGCGATCAAGGCGGCAGGCGTGAGCAGCAGCGGTCGGATCATGGTTCACCGATTGAAAGTGAGACGTTACTCGTCTCACTTTTAAAAACAGAAAACAAGGGGCGTGTTGCTGGCGCGACCCAGCGTGCTGAAGCCTTGGTGCGGGAAGCATGCTGGTCTGGCGGCTGGCTCGCGTCGCGGGCGCCCCGGTTCATCAAGGCGAACGTCGACGCCATCGGTACTTGGTCCGCCGTTGCTTGGCGAACCACGCTGCATGCTCCGCCCCACATCGCCAGACACCACCCGACATCGTGTCCTGTCTCGCTTGGGGTCACTGAGGCTGACAACCGCCATAATGGAGACGTGAAGGCATTCAGTCTCCTGGAGTTGATGGTGGTGGTGGCCATGGTGGGCGTCATGGCGGCCATCGCCCTCCCCAACATCGTCAGCGGGGTACGTCGCGCTGACGGCGAACGCGCGACCCTGCAAGTGGCGGGGGGTATCGTTGCTGCCCGCGACGCCGCCAGAAGCCGCGGCGCCTGTGTCGACTTCGTCCAGGAGCCGGCGGCGCCTGCCCCGGGCCCCTATCTGCTGCGGACCGCCCAGGTGCCGTGCCCGGGGAGCACGGGCACGTCGCTGCTCATCGCCGAGGTTCGTCTGCCAACCGTCCTGGGGCAGCTCTCGATGCGCCCGGTTCGACAACGCACGCCCATCGGCACCGTCCATTTCGATCCCGAGGGCGCGACCAGCAATCCTTTTGACGTCGTCGAGATCACCACGTCCGTCGACGGCGTCAACCGCACGGTCACGGTATTCCCGGTGGCGGGCCTCTTCACCACCACCAGTGGCCAAACGCCTTGACCACACGACAGCGCCCCGACGGACGCAGCGTGGCGGGCTTCTCGCTGCTCGAGGTCCTCGTCGCTGGCGCGATGTTCGCCATCGGCACGGCCGGCGTGCTCAGTGCGTGGAGCACGCTCAATGGCATCGTCGACACCCAGCGACGCACTGCCGACGCTGTCATCGTGGCCGAGGACGTGCTCGATGCGTTGCGACTGCAACAACGCTCGGGTCCGGACCTCGCCATCGACACCCATCAACGCTTCTTTACCCAAGATCGCCAGCCCACCCTCTCGCCAACCAGCGATGGCTTCGTCGTCGAATGGCAGGTCGCTCAGGTTCGAACGTTCTCTTTTCGTCAGGTGGACCTCACCGTGCGCTGGCGCGGGCTTGATCGTCGAGAGCACCGCTTGACCTTTCTCACCTTCCGGCCAGGGTGATCGAGTGCCACGGCGAGCATTCACCATGCTGGAGTTGTTGGCCGCCACAGCCATCGCCGGCATCATCACCGCTGCCGCCCTGTCGGCGACCGTGTCCATCCATCGGTCCTTCAGCACCATGCGCAAGCGCGTCGCTCAGAACGACGAACTACGGGTGACGTCGGAGTACGTGCTGGAGCACCTGCGCCTTGCTGGCGGTGGATTGGTTCGTCCCTGGCAGGCCATTTCGGTGTCTTGTGCCGCCGATCCGCTCCATCCCCTGCCGGCCTGTGGCCCCGCTGCGAGCGACCATCAGCGACGACTTCATCTGCTGGAACTTGAGCCTGAGGGTCAAGGCGTCATCGACAGCGTCACGGGCACCACCATCGTCATCAAGGCACCGGGAGGAAACTGTCCCCTCACCGGCACCGGCTACGTCGCAGGCACCCCCGTCGTGCTCGTCCCCCCAGAAAGCAGAACGAGCGGATTCGGCGGCGCCACCTGGCTCACGGGATTGTGTGGTCCGGTCGCTGCTGGCTCCCCGTGCCGATGCACCATGCTGGGTGTTGGCCAACCGGGCTACAACGCCGCGCCTGCGTCGGGTGGCCCCATTCCCGACACATTTTTTGCCGGCGGGGTGATGGCCCGGGGGGCCGTCGCCAGCTTCGTCATCGACGATGCGAACGGTACGCTGCTGATGCACAAGGATTTCGGCAGCACCGGCGTTGCGACCACGACGCCCATTGCCCCCGACGCGACCGCCTTCGATATCCAATTCGGCTACGACCCCGATAACGACGGCATCGTCAATGCGCTGCGTGCCACGCCTGACCTGTCGGCCATCAACACGTTGCGCACAGTGCGCATCGGACTCGCCGTCGCCACGCCGTCCCCCAACGGACAGACCATCACCGCGCGCGTCTTTGGCGATCGGGTCGGCGCGACGGGTGCGCTGACGTCGAGCACGGAAGGCACAGCCATGATGCGGGCCAGCGGAGTGTTTCAATGATCCGTCGCCTGTCGCCGCGCGGCTACGCCATGCCCCTCGTGCTCATCCTGCTGTTGCTGTTGTCGGGGGCCCTGACGACGGCACTGCTGGGGCTGAACGGTTCAATCGCTGTTGGTGAAAGCGCGCTGCATCGACGCCAGGCCTTCCACGCCGCCGAAGGCGTGCAGGTGGCGGCTGTCGAACTCGCTTCGCAAAAATTGCGTTCGCTGCCGCTGGTTCCCAGCGTGTCGGCCAGCGATCCTGGCTTTGGTGCGGCGCTCGCGACAATGCTGGCCCAGCAAGAAGTCGACGTGGCCGCCTTCGTCAACGGCAATCGCGACAGCTTCACGGTGGCGCCGTTTTCGACGTCGCCCGTCGGTATTTCGGGGCTGAAACCGACGGCACAAAAAGTCATCGGCAGCGGTCCGTTCGCCGGCATGGTGGCCCAGGCCCAGAGCTTCAGGGTAAACGTGAGCGCCACCCGCGAACATGAGCGAAGCCCGGCCACCGCCACCCTCGTTGCCGAGGTGGAACGGGCCACCATTTCGATGTTCCAGTTTTATGTCTTCTCTGATTCGTATCTGGACCTCGACCCCGGTGGGCCCGTCACCGCCACCGGTCGCATCCACACCAACGGCGATTTCTGCATCGCTGGCGAGCCCAAGGTCGACACCGTGACCGCGGCTGGTCGGGTGCTGATCTCAAACCCCAACAGCCACGGGCTCTGTCGACGGCGAGCGGGCGAGAGCAACAACATCAAGATCGCCACCGACGACAACTTCAGCACCTTCCGCGTGTTGACCATCGACAA
>CAJBHN010000735.1 GCA_903952805.1 uncultured Myxococcales bacterium
ATCTTGTCGTTCGAGCCCGCATGAGCCGCGCCGTCCAACACATCGTCGACGCCGGCGCCGTCCCCCTCGTCGTTGGCGGCGACCACAGCATCACCCGCCCCGTGCTCACCGGCGTCATCGATGCCCTCCGCGCACTCGATAATCATGACCCCATCTGCATTGTCCACTTCGACGCCCACACCGATCTCGGCGATGCCAACGTCGACGACGCCGGCCGACTCGGTCTGCATCACGGCAATGTGATGAGCATCATCCTCGAAGAGTGTTCGCGCGTGGAACGCATCGTACAAATCGGCCTGCGAGGGCTCATCAAACATCCCCATAACGCCGTCGACGACCGCGTCGTCTCCTTCGGCGTCGACCAAATCGACGACCTCGAGGCCATACTCAGCGCCATACCAGAAGACGCGGCGTGCTGGTTCTCAGTCGACATCGACGTCGTCGATCCTGCCTTCGCCCCTTCAACTGGCACACCGGTGCCAGGCGGCCTGATGCCCCGCGAACTGTGGAAGCTCGTCGAGGGGATTGCTCGAACTCGCGTCTGCCTCGGCATGGACGTCGTCGAGGTCGCCGAGCCCCTGTCGCCCCATGATGGCACCGCCGGCGTAGCTGCGACTTGCCTGATGCGATTCTGCCGCGCCATGGTGGAAGCGGAACGAGCAGCAGGAGAAGACGACGATGACCTCGCCACAGCAGATGAATGATGAAGATTTGATGGCCCGCATCCTCCAAGACGCCGAGACCACGACGATTGCCGAGTCCCTGGGGCTGGAGCCGGCGGATTACGCCGCTCGGGTTCTTCATTACATCCGCAATCCCAACGCAGACCCACAGCTCACCCTGATGGACGCCGCAGCGGAGCAGGAGGCGGGTATGCCGTCGGCGGCCGAGTGCGTCGACTTCCTGAAACGTGTGGAGGCTGGTGGCATCGACGGCGAACACGCCACCACTCGGTTCGCCGGCTTCGACGACGACGAAAAGAGCGCCGCCAGCCTGACGGGTGCACGAAGCAACAAGGGCATTGCCGACGCACCGCCGCTGCCCGCCCTTCCGGCTGATGGAAACGAGGCTGGGAGCAAAACCAAGACAAGGTCAGGGCGCTGACTCCAGCATGGTGCGACATGTGGGTTCCACTCCCATCAGCACGATGACGGAGCAGGATCTGAACAACGCCTGGGCGTGGGCACCGACAATCACCCTGTAACCATTGTAGGAGTCAGCCATGGGTTTCTTCAGCAGCATCGGTCGCGCCTTCCGTAGCGTCACGAACGTCGCCAAGAGCATCGGCGGTGGTTTGTTGAGCGGTGGCCTGGGCGGCTTGATGAAGCCCTTCAGCGGCCTGCTCGGTGGCCTGATGCAGAAGCTGCCCATCGGCAACATCCTGTCGAAGGTCACCGGCTTCCTCGGCAAGCTTGGTCCCCTCGCCAGCATGGCTGGCGGGCCCATGGGCATGATTGGCAGCCTGTTGGGCCAGCTTGGTCAAAAAGGCGGAACCCTCGGCAAGATCGCCGAGTTCGCCCAGGGCCTCCTCGGCAAGCTGGGCGGCGCCCAAAACCTCCCCCTGGCCGGTCTGAACAATCTCACCGAGATGTTCGCCAAGAGCCATGCCCAGAACCTGATGAGCAGGTTCGCCCCTTGAGCAGGCACTTGGCCGGTTCAAAACAAATAAGGCGCCCATTGGGCGCCTTGTTTATTTGAACCGGCACGCAGCAGAGCTTGGCGGCTCTCGCTGCTGCGGGCTCAGAGGGCGACACGGCCCTTCTGCACAAAAGGAAGGTTGAGCAGACCGCTCTGGAGTTTCGCCCCCACCTCCCAATCAAAGCGTGGATTGGTGGCCAACTTGGCGATCGTCAGCCCCAGTTCGGCCAGGCTGACGTCGAACTCGAAGGGCACCCGCTCGCTTTGGCCCTTGGCGACCTTGAAGTTCTTGATGGTCTTGTTGCGCAACACCTGACGCCCACCGAGCTTGACGTCAAAATCGAACTGGTCGATGTCAATATCGAAGCCATTGCTGTTTTTGACCAAGGGCTCGACGGCGAAGCGAATGCCCGAAGCGTTGGCGGACCGCACCGAGAACCGGGGCACGGTGAAATTGGGCAGCTGGGGCATCGGCAGCGACGTCTCGTATTTGGCCGGGATGTCGAATGTATATTTGTTGGCGCGCAGGTGGCCGACGGCGCTGATGCCAAGGGGCACTTTGCGCTTCTCGATCAGTTCAATGACGGCGGCGGCGGTGCGCGCAATGTTGAAGTCAATGTCGAGCTCGGTCTGGGCCGCTCCCCGCGCCTTGAGGGCGATGCCTTTGGGCGAGCGGCCCTTGGCGGCCTCACCGCCCGCGAGGTTCACAATCCAGTCGAGCCCCTCCAGCTTGAAGCCGAAGGGATTCGGGTTCTTGATGAGCGCCACCAACGACACCGAGAACGACGACAAGGACGCCTTGGTGACCTTGAAGCTCTTGAGCGCCAGCTCAGGCTGTTTCACGATGGTGCCGAGGTACTCCATCAAGGTCGCGCAGCCCGTTGACGAGGCCAGAGGCACCGCCGCGGCCGCCATCAGGCTGTGTTGCAAAAGGGCTCGTCGATTCATCGTCATGAAAACCTCAGGGCGGCAAGACTACACGATCAGCGGGGCGTCTCGAGGTCTGGAAATCCAGGCCCCGTCGACGTCGACGGCGGTACTGAACCCAGCCTTCTTTGGGGCTGAACGGCAATTCCTGCGCCGGACAGGACCCGGGCCATAAGTTCCACGCCGCCAGCAGTGCCGATGGACTCGGGGTGGAATTGGACGGCTTCCAGCCGAGCCAGCGGGTCAGCGATGGCCATGACCTGCCCACGGCCATCACGGGCTGTCACCGTCAGCGAGGGCGGCACGGTCCCAGCAACCAGCGAGTGGTAGCGCATCACCCAGAGCGGCGACGGCAGTCCGCGCAGACAGCCAACGTCGTCGTGGACGATGGGGTCGCGCTTGCCGTGCATCGGCCGTTGAGCCCGCTCGACCACGCCACCGCGGGCCTTGACGATGACCTGCAAGCCCAGACACACCCCAAAAAGGGGCACGACGCCGTCCAGCGCCGCTACGAGTTCGACCAGTCGTGGCAGCTCTCGCGGGCCCCGTGGCCCGGGGCCGATGACCACCAACGCCGGCCCCCGGCCTTGTTGGCGCGCGTCGGTGATGTGAGCCGCGGTCACGGCATCGGTGTCGACGACGTCGACCGAGGCCCCCAACTCCGCACAGAGTTGCGCCAGGTTGAAAGTGAACGAATCGCGACTGTCAAGGAGCAGCACGTCAACGGCGGAGGAATGAATTGGGCGCACATCCACTCGGACGGCGCGGGCCCCCCACGGCATTCCATCGCAGGTCGACGACACGGGCTGATGTGTGACCGAGCTCACGTCGGCCCTGGCCGGCGTGGCCCGACATGCGCCGACCCGGTTGCGTCACCCATGCTCCAGATGACGGGCGGCAGGAGGGCGGACACCACCAGGCGCTGAAAACTTCGCAGGACTGCGTCGACGATGTCCATGGCTCCGACGTATACCGGAGCATGTCTTTGAACCAGAGCCTCGTGGGAAAACGCTTCCCGCCGCCCGCACCGGTCACCATCAGCGCACGCGACGCCGACGGCTTCGCCCTCGCCACCAACGCGCCCGTGGCGGGCGGCTCCGCCCCACCCATGTTCGCCGTCACCTGGGGCCTGCCTGCCATCGGGGCCGTGCTCTTTGACCCCCTGCTGGGGGTGGACATGATGCGCCTGCTGCACAGCGAGCACGACTTGCGCTTTGGAGAACCAGTGCTGGTCGACGACGTTATTGTGTCGACTGCCAACATCGATGCGATCGAGGCCGGGGCCGCAGGCGAGTTCTTGATGGTGCGGGTGACCTCGACGAACACCAACGGGACCATGGTCGCTGACGCGCTGGCGCGGATATTCATCCGGGGTCCAAGGCAGCGCGACCCCCGCATTGTGGACGCCGCTGACGACGTCGACCCGTTTCTCGCCCTGCCAGCACGATTCAGCACTGACGTGGTCGTCGCCGACGACCAGGCTCACCGCTATGCCGACGCATCGGGAGACCACAACCCCATCCACCTCGACGAAGACGCCGCCCGACAGGCTGGGCTGCCCGGGTG
>CAJBHN010000736.1 GCA_903952805.1 uncultured Myxococcales bacterium
CGCAAGATGATGGAGGAGACCCGCAAGATCCTTGAGGTTCCCGCACTGCGCATCGGCGTCACATGCGTGAGGGTGCCCGTTTTCAACGGCCACTCCGAAGCGGTCCACGTCGACTTGCAGACTGCCCTGACGGCGGACCAGGCCCGGGCGCTGTTCGCCGAAGAAGAGAACCTGCTGGTTGTCGACGACGTCAGCCAGGGCATCTATCCGACCGCACTCGACGCCACCGGGGAGAACAAGACCTTGGTGGGCCGAATCCGCGTCGACGCCAGCGCACCGGGGGGCCACGGGCTGGCTTTCTGGGTGGTTTCTGACAACCTCAGGACTGGGGCGGCGCTCAACGCCGTTCGTATCGCGGAGGCACTGTGCGCCGACTGGCTCTGATCTGCGGGTTGCTGTGGGCTGGGTTCGCTGCGGCGCAACCAGTGGTGAGCCGCTTCGACCTCGATGGCAAAGAGGTCCATCGTTTCAACGCCGCCGACTGCAGCGGTACCGATATGGCCTTCTTCCTCGAACTGAACGTCCCAAGCAGCACGCCATATCAACTGCGCTTTGTCGAATACCCCCGCAGTGGCCCCCTGGGCGCGTGCCCAACCGAACGGGCAGAGACCCTGGCCACCGATATTTTGCCCGAGGAAACCCAAACCCCCGCAGGCAACGTCATCTTGGTCCAACGTGAACTCGCACGAGCCGACCTCATGGGCGCCGAAAGCTGCGCCGGTGACGCGCGCCGTGACGAGGTCTACTTCTGCCTGCAGATTTTCGCGCTCCCCGGCGACCTCCTTGCCCTTGGCACCGCTGCCATGACCTTTGACATCGACACGACCTTGCCGCCCAGCGCCACCGTGACGGATGTTCGCGGCGGCGATGGCGTTGTGTTCGTCGACGTTGACGCGATCATCAGCGACGAGGGAGACAGCGTCGGCTTTCGCGTCGAACACCGGCTCTGCCCCCTGCCCGCGGACGTGGTCGAAGACGTCGACACCGACTCCACCTGCGGCGCCGCGACCGCCTTTGAGTCGACAACAGGGGCCGCCCCCACCATCGAAATCGCCGTCGAAAACGGCCGCACGGCCGAATTTCGTGTCGTCGCAATCGACGACTTCGACAACGAAAGCGACCCAACCCTCTGGCAGCAAGGCACTCCCGAGGCCGATGTGTCTGCCCTCGCCCTCTACGACGGGGAAACCAATGACCTCTCCTGCGATCTCAGCGGTTGCACCGATGCGGATGCCGCATTGCCGCTGGGAGCCGCGCTGCTGTGGTGGCGCCGGCGCCGTCCGTCGTCGTCGAAACGCCGCCTGCCGCCCGCGCTGTTGACGCTTGCGCTCTTGTTGGGGGCGACCAGCGCCGATGCCCAAAGCCGTCCAGACGATCCGGAAAGCAAACGGTTTTGGAACGGACTTGGCAGGACAACCGTTTCGATGTCGCTCAACACCTACAAGCCCAACCTGGACTCGGGCTCGACATTTCCTGTGTACGAATGCTTTTTCGACGACGCCACCCTGCCCCAAATCAGCGGCAACGGTGACCTGCATCTGTGGGACGGCTTTGGCACGCTTCAGATGAGCCTTGGCTTTGACATCACCCAGGCCAATGGCTTTGCCCAACCGCTCGACGCCGTCACATCCAAGACCTGCCAAAGGCCGACGACGACGACGGTGCAGACGACGTTCGTGTCGGTGCGACCCGGGCTGACCTACCGCTTCGACCCCTTCCTCGACTGGTTTGGCATTCCCCTGGTTCCTTACGGACGCGTCGGCCTCGTTGGCATCGGCTATCTGTTCTCGAAGGGCGGCGAGGTCGCCGGCACCGAGCAGCACAACCCCATTGGAGCCCGGCTGGGTGCAGAAGCGGCCCTGGGCCTGATGCTGGCCCTCGATTTCCTCGACGGCGTCGACCCATTCACGCCCGACTCGACCAGACGGGCCCGCGCCAACGGCATCTTCGACCACACCTTCATCTTCGTCGAAGGCGCGGCGATGGATGTGACGACGTTTGGCCAACCCGGCTTCGACCTGTCGCCCCGTGATGATTTCCTGAGTTCCGGTCTGCCAGCGTCCTTCAAGGTCGGCTTGGCCGTCGAACTGCTGTAAAATCCGGCCGTTTTTTTCCAGAGCACCAGACCCGGGGAGCCCCTCTGCGTGCCATGGGGGGAGGCCCATCACAGTGCGGTCTGGTGAGGAGCCTCGCCAGGCGAGCCGCGCTCGGCAGCGGCCCTCGCCCAAAATGCAGGACCGGGTGCGAATTGGCCTTCGGCCATTTTCACCTCAGCCTGCTACCGTCGACGTCCATGGCTGAGCCAAACGACCCCAAGAAGCCCTCCAAACCCGATCGGGACGGCGGCACCGACTCCCAAACGCTTGAACGCATCAAGCTACAGCGGCCACCGCTGTGGAGGGTGGTGATGCACAATGATGACTTCACGACGCAGGAATTTGTCGTGGTCGTCCTCGTGAATTTCTTCCGCAAGGACCAGACTGAGGCTCATCACATCATGCTCAAGGTACACATGACCGGCAAAGCGGTCGTGGCCACCTACACACGCGATGTTGCCGAAACCAAGGTCGATCAAGTGATGGAATTCGCTCGGGAGCAGGGTCACCCCCTCATGCTCACCCTGGAACCCGACGAATGATCGTGCCGCAGCCGGGACCTGCTGGCCTCGTTCGTGTCATTGACCCTGCCTTGAGCACGCACGTTGACCTGTATGCG
>CAJBHN010000737.1 GCA_903952805.1 uncultured Myxococcales bacterium
CGGCGGCGGCGGCGGCGTCGACCACGCCACGGTCGTAGAGTTGGATGATGCCGGGGTGATTCAGTCGGGCGACGGCGTGGATTTCATTTTTGAGGGCGCCGACGAACGCTGGATCTTGCGCCCGTGGTCCCGTCAGCACCTTGACGGCCATCGGTACCTGCTGCCCCTCGTGGACCCCGCGCCACACCTCAGCCATGCCACCACGAGCGATGGGGCGGTCGAGCACAAAGGAACCCAGGCGAATCGACACGCCACCGACCCTACAGCGACCACAGCCCCGGTGAAGTGAGCATCAGCGCAGGTTCTTCTCCCGCTGTCCCTTCACCGACGCGTGCTGCTGCGGCGTGACCGACCGATTGACACGTTCAGGCGTTGTCCACCGCGACGCCCTGACGTCGCAGCAATTCGGCATGGCCAAGTTCTGAGAGCTGCTTGACGAGGGTCCCGGCCAACTCGTTGCGCTTCACCTTGAGGTCGGCGCCGGCCTTGTCGTCGAAGCCGGGGGCGGCCTCACGCTTGTCGTAGCGCATGCTCGCGAGGGTGGTGTCGGCGAGGGCGCCAAAGCCGCCCGCCAGCGTGATGAGGGCTTGCTTGCGGGTGCCAACAGCTTCGTCGGCGGAGGCCTGCTCCAGCTCGGCGCGGCTCTCATGGGCCATCGACACCAGGGCCTGCTGTTGGTCTTTGCGCAGCATGCTCAAGCGGTCGCCGGGGGTGTTCAAGTCGAGCTTGGCCATGGTCTTGGTCGTCGCCACCAGGGCGCCCACCTTGTCGGCAGCGTCGGCCTTGCCGGCACCAGCGAGGACGCTGCGCAGGATTTCGGCGCTGTCGGTCAACAGCGGCAACGATGCCAGCGCGTTGGCGTTGTCGGTGACGGCGATGCCCTGGGCCGCTTTTTTCTGGTCGCTCACCGAGGTCTTGGCCGCCCATGCGGCGTCGGTCAGCGTGCCACCAAGAGCCACCCACGGAAACGCGATGCCCACGCCCTGGGTCAGGGTGTTGACGCCTTCCTTGAGAATCTTCTCGACGTCGCGGGGCTTCTTGGTGAGCTGCGACAACAGATTCGCGCCCGCCAGCAGCGTGCTGCCCACCGAGACGATGTTGCCGATGATGGGCAGGGCCTTGGCCCCCGTGGCCGCCACCTTGGCCCCCGTTGCCCCCGCCGACGTCGCCACCTGCGCGGTGTCGCCGAGGAGCTTGGGCCCGAGCTTGGCGGCGGTCTCTGCGACCTTGGGCCCCAGCGTGTGGCCCAGCTTGGGGGCGAGCTGCTCCATGCCCTGCAGCGCGGCCTTGATGGCCTCGGGATTCTTCGCCGCCACGCCGGTGGTTTGCAAGAAGTGCTCACCGACCTGCTTGGTCGACGACGTCAGCGCCTTGGTGAAGCCTTCCTTGCCCGCCTTGGCGACCAGCTGGCTGATGTTGGCCATGGCGTTGGGGTCGCTCATCACGCTGAGCGCCGTCTGCTGGGCCATCGACGACAGCTGGGGACCAATGGCGTCGCCCATGGCCTTCAACTCGGGAGGCGCCTTGTCGTGCCAGATGCGGCCGGCGAGGTCGCCGGTGAGCTGCTTGGCGAGCTTGAACTCGGGCGACAACTCGTTTTTCGCCACCGCCGCACCCTGATGGCTGGCCTGGATGGCGGCGTGCTTGCCGAGGGCGTTGGTCGAGGCGGCCTCGCCGCTGACCTTGGCGGCGACGGCCTTGTCGGGTGTCTGCCCGAGGTTCTGGGTGGTGGTCTTGTCGGTGTGTTGCTCAAGGGTCGCCCGGGCCCGGCTGACGTCGACGCCGAGGGTCGCCAGCGTGTCGAGGCTCTGGGCGCTGACCTGGAGGTTTGGGTCCTGGAGGCGGCGCTCGAGGTTCTTTTTGAACTCGGCGGCGTGGGGGCCGGCCTGCTTGAGGGCGCCTTCGAGGGAGGGCAGCTCGTTGCCGTGCAGCGTGCCGTTGCCGAAGGCTTTGGCCAGCAGCTGTGACAGCGCCGACGGCGACAATCCCTGCGGAGCCTGGCTCTCGGTGGCGGTGCCGGTGCTGCCCACGTCGGCGCGACGAACCTGCGGAGCATCGACTTTGCGGATACCAGCCATGACGAACCTCGAAGACGGAAAACAGCAGCAGCAGCAGCGACAACGCTGCTGACAGTATCGTCGACGGCGGCCCTTTGGCCTGTCCCGGCTGACGACGACGGCGATCCCCTTCGGCATACCGTCGATGTAGGTGAATGTAGACGCCATTTCCGTCGACGGCGACTGTGCCTGCTGCAGTTCCAGCTGGATCTGTCTTTAATGTTTCACGTTATTTTTCAATAACTTGCGCTTCATACTTCAGGTTGACTCTGCAGCTGGTCATGCACCATCCGCAGGTCTAAACGGATGTTCAGGTGAGAGGGTGATCGCTGCCGCGATCGCGGCCCTGCCCTGGAGATCGCGTCGCCCTGGAGGTGTTTTCATGCTGGCCCTCTCCCAACTGATCTCGCCCCGGGACCTGCTGTCGGCCCTGGAGGCCCAATCGGGGCGGCGCCTGCCGCTGGCCCTCGGCCGCGTCGGCAAAGACGACGACGACGACGACGACGACCACCACCACCACGACACCACCGTCGTCGACGCCCTGCCGCGGCATTGGCTGCTGCCCGGTGGGGTGGTGGAGTTGTCGGCGCTGCCGGGGGCCATGGCC
>CAJBHN010000738.1 GCA_903952805.1 uncultured Myxococcales bacterium
CGACGACGACGACGACGACGTGCTGGTGCCTCCCGACCTGGTGTGGAACACCAATCGCCGGTAGGTGTCGGCGGGCAACGGCTGGCGTGCAAGGCGCAGAGCCTCGTCCGGTATGCTGATGGTGGGGGAGCACGCGATGAGGACGACGATGTCTGTGGGAGTCCACTCCGAAGCCGGCACGTTGCGCAGCGTGCTGGTGTGTCGACCGGGCCTCGCCCATCGACGGCTGACGCCGAGCGGCTGCCATGGGCTGTTGTTCGACAGCGTGCTGTGGGTGGAGAAGGCCATGGAGGACCACGCCCGCTTTGTCGAGCTGCTGCAGGAACGCGGCGTCGAGGTGCTGGAACTGCACACCCTGCTTGCAGACATCATGGCGATGCCCCAGGCACGGGCCTGGCTGTTGGACCGCATCGTCAACGACGACACGGTTGGCATCGGTCTCGCTGTGCTGCTGCGGCCCTGGCTGGAAACGCTCACGCCCGCCACGGTGACCGAACTCTTGATCGGCGGCGTCGCCAGGGCCGAGCTGCCGTTTGCGGCGACCGACCTCGTGGGCGGTCAAGAGGGCGACGACTTTGTCATCGAGCCCCTGCCCAACACCATCTACACCCGCGATTCCAGCGCCTGGGTTGCCGGCGGCGTCACCCTGAACCCGATGCGCTGGCCGGCGCGACAACGAGAGACGCTGCTGCTGGCGGCCGTCTATCGCTTCCACGCTCGCTTCACGCGACATCAGGTGTGGTGGGGAGACCCAGACCGACACCATGGCCAGGCAACGCTCGAGGGCGGCGACGTCATGCCCATCGGCAACGGCGTCGTGTTGGTGGGCATGGGCGAACGCACGACGCCGCAGGCCGTGCAGCAGTTGGCGCGACGCCTGTTTGAACACGGCGCCGCCACCAGGGTGGTGGCCTGCCACATGCCCCAGAAGCGGGCCCAGATGCACCTCGACACGGTGCTGAGCTTTCTCGACGTCGACTTCGTCAGCGTCTACCGCGACGGCGTCGACCAGATTCGGGCCACCAGCCTGCTGCCGACCGATGTCCCCGGTGGGCTGCGACTGCAACGGCACGAGGCCCCCTTGCTCGACGTCATCGCCGAGGTGCTGGGCCTCGGCTCCTTGCGCGTGTTGACCACCGGTGGCGATGCGTCGGAAGCCGAGCGCGAGCAGTGGGACGACGGCAACAACGTGCTGGCCATCGACCGCCGCGTCGTGGTCGCCTACGACCGCAACGTCGCCACCAACCGCAAGATGCGGGCGGCCGGCGTCGAGGTCATCGAGATCCCCGGCGGTGAACTCAGCCGGGGTCGGGGCGGCGCGCATTGTATGGCGTGCCCCATCCACCGCGAGCCCATCGTGCCCTGATGACGTGGGAGTCCCCGTGTTCGCCGTGGCGTCGATTCTGGTCGGTATGATGGTCGCAGCCTGGTGAACCTGGCTCGCCCAACGCCCGCCACGACGTCGACCACTGCTACCGCCACCTGACGAGACCCGCCATGAGCACCCCGCCGCCTCGCCCGTCCTTCATCATCCACCAAGACGATGTCCCCGAAGAGGTCTGGTCGTATCCGGGCTCCGATGAGCGGCTGTGTCCCGGCCGCCCCATCGGCAGAGTCGCCGGCCTCGTCAAAAGCGGCGTCCACGTCGAGCGCCTGCCACCGGGCACCCGCACCAGCTGGCCCCACGCCGAGGCCGACGCGGAGGAATGGGCCTATGTTCTCGATGGCACGCCGTCGGTGTGGATCGACGGCGTCGTGCATGCGTTGCGCGCCGGCGACTTCGTCGCCCTGCCCAGCGGCACCGGTGTCTGTCACACGTTCTTGAACGACAGCGACCACGACGCCCGCATCCTGGTCGGGGGCGAGCGCAGTCAGGCCGAGCACCGCATCTTTTATCCCGTGCACCAGGGTCGACGCGCCCAGGTCGGCGAGGCCGGCTGGTGGCCCCTCGACGAGCAATGGGTGGCCGCTGGGCCCCACGATGGCCTGCCCCGTCGTCGCTGAAAGCACGTCAAAGGCATACCGAGCCTGGTCTTGCCGGCGGTGACACGACGTCACTCGGCGTCACTCGACGTCATTGCAGGACGACGGCGGCAATGGCGGGTTCGGTGCCGGCCACGGCGTGGGTGCTGGCGCTGAGCTGCAGTTGCCACGAGCCTTGGCGCTGGGTGGTCTGCGTGCGCAGCTCGACATCGAGAAAGCCGTCGCCGGCGTCGAGGGCTTGCAGGGCGGCGGCCGGCACGAGGCCGGTCCCGGCCGCGGCGGGAAATGCGCAGCTGACCTCGACGGCGAAGTCGGCGCTGTTGAAGGTGGCGCGCACGTCGCCGGCGCTGACGCCGGTCCAGGCCAGGCTCAGGCCGTCGGCGCGCACCACCGACAACGACGACGATGGCGACGGCCACGCCGGCGAGGTCAGCGACACGGCGGTGGGCGCCGTCGTCTGCAGCGTAAACGCCGGTACAGTCGCGCCGACGCCGACGGCCACGAGGTCTTCGCCGCCGTTGAAGAGGGCGGTGGCGTCGACGTCGTTGTAGCCGTCGTCCACGTTGAAGCGCAGCGCCACGGGCACCAGGGCGCCGCTCACGTCGACGTCGCCGGCATCGGTGGGCACGAAGGCAAGGGGCGCGTCGTCGCAGGCGAGGACGACGCAGCCGGCGACGTCGGTTTCGGTGCAGGCAAACGCGCGCGGCTGGGCACGCCGAAACACGGCCCCGGCACGAGAGAACCCCAGCAGCGGATCGCTGGTGACAAAGACGAAGCCGAAGTCGTCGGCGGGGGCTTCGCCTTCGCCTTCGCCTTCGGCTCCGTCGTCCAGACCGTCAGCCGCCGGGCAGCCTGGGGTCAGCAGGAGGGACAAGGACAGCAGCGCGGTGGCCGATACAGCG
>CAJBHN010000739.1 GCA_903952805.1 uncultured Myxococcales bacterium
GAGGCGACCCTCGATCGGGGCGTGGTGGTCAGTGTCCTGGTCGTGGGCGACGAGGGGCGCTCCCGGGTCACCACCGGTGATGCCGCCGGCTCGGTCGCCACGCTCGACCTGGAGTCCGCCTGCGCGGGCACGCTGCAGATCTGCCGCTTGGAATCGCCCGTCATGCTGTACGCGAAGACACGCTCGGATTCCCAAGCCTGGCGGCTGAAGCCTGGCGCGACCGTGAGCGTGTTGCGCAGCGGGAAGACGTGGGCCCACCTGCGGGTCGATGACCTGGAGGGATTCAGCAAATCCGACGAGGTCAAGGCCGCTTGTCGCGGAGCCAATGGCGGCACCGTCGAAGACACGGTGGACACCGAGATCACCGAAGATGTGGAGCGCGGCGAGGGGCCAGGCATCCTGTTTCTGCCGTTGCTGCTGGAGGGCACGGCGCCGGCGGGGCCTACCGCTGAGGTCGGCGATGTGCTGTTTGAGCGATTGGCGGCCTATCGGCCCGACGCAGCTCGTCTGCCTCAAACGACAGGGCTCGCGGCAGGGAAATGGAAGGCTGACGTCGACAACGCCTCGGCCCGCGCCCGCTCGGCTGGCTTTGCCTACGTCGTCGTCGGCAAGGTTGGCGTTGAGACCGTCGACGGCAAGGTGGTGCTCTTGCTGAGCACGGCCATCGTTGATGCCAAGGCGAAAACGATTCTGAAGGCCGCTCGCGTGCGCCCCACGACAAGGCCGCAGGACCCATGGCCTGAACAGCTGCTGGCGACGCTGTTGTCGGTGGTCGATGATGCGCCAGGTGGGCGGATTCCAACGGCTCCGCAGGTCATCACCGGAGAAAAAGCGCCGCTCAGCGCGCCACCGCCAGCCTCCTTGGCGGCAGCGTTGCCCGACCGCGCGCCCTGGTACGCCAATCCATGGGGCTACGCGGTGGCAGGCTTGAGTACAGGCATGGGTGCCGCGGCGGGCGTGGCCGCTTGGATGTCCCTGCAGGAAAACGCAGCGGCTGACGAGACCTCTTCTCTCGATGCCGGGCGGGGAGATCACCGTTCACGCGCGCTGGCGTTGGGCATCACGTCAGATGCATTGGCGGCTGCGGCGATCGTCACCGGCGTGGTCACCATCGTCGTTTTCGCGACCCGAGCGGGCTTGGACGATTCGCCGTCGACGCTGGCTCCGCGCGCCCAGCCATGAGCCCGGCTTTGAGCCGGAGCGCTGCTCAATAGTGGAGTAAGGCCTCGACCCGGCGCCGACCGAGGGCGTCGCGCCCTTTCAGGTCTGTCAACTCAATGACGAACGAGAAGCCGGCGACGTGGCCCGAGACCCGCTCAATGAGTTGAGCCGTTGCCTGGGCGGTGCCGCCGGTGGCGATGAGGTCGTCGCAGATCAAAACCCGTTGCCCGGGTGTGCAGGCGTCGACGTGGATTTCAAGCTGATCGACGCCGTATTCAAGGCCGTAGCCGATGGATTCGGTCTTGTAGGGCAGTTTGCCCTTTTTGCGGACCGGGATGAAGCCAACCCCGAGCTCCAGCGCCAGCGCGGTGCCAAAGATGAAGCCCCGACTCTCCATGCCGGCGACCACGTCGATCTGGCCACGCCACGGGGCCGCCAGGGCAAGGATGACATCCTTGAGGGCCTGATGGTCCTGCAGCAGCGGGGTGACGTCCCGAAAGAGAATGCCCGTTTTGGGGAAGTCCGGGATCCCGCGAATCAGGCCCTTGGCGCGTTCAAGAGAGGCGGGAAGCGGGGGCTGGGTCGGCATGCTGACAAACTCTCCGAACGCACCGAGGGACGCAAGCCAGGCCGTCGTCGTCGTCTCGGTCCACCGGTTGTGGTCCTGCGTCCCTCTGAGATGGAAATACCTGTGAGAACAACGACTTGGGGGGGATGACGTTGGACGTCGGCGAACCACATACGCCCCGGCCTCGGCTGACGTGATCTGCGGGGCCGGTCCACTGGCAACCGTTGGCCCTTCGGACCGATACTTGGGAGGTCCACTCGTTCTTCAGGAGGCTTGTCATGGCAGATCCCACCGGCGGCATTGGCAAAGCCAGCGCCCAGATGATGCAGGAAATGCAGAAGCAGATGTCGCAGGCTGCGCAAGAGCAGCAGAAGGTTGGCGGCCCGCAGTTCGACAATGTGATGTCCCAGCAGGGCGTCAACGACCCGTCGAAGGTGGCTGACCTGCAAAAGACCCAACAGGTCCAAAAGCCACAGGATGCGACCGATGTCCTGCGGACCGCACAGTCCCAGCAAGTGGGAGGCGTCGACAAGGGCCTCGACGTCAAGCGCGTGGAAGGAACCACCAAGCCGGTGGAAGCCACCAAGTCGGAGTCGGGCTTGAAAGCACTCCTCGGACAGGTGGTGCAAGGCCAAGACAAGCTGGACCAAATCATCAAGATGGCCACCAGCGGCAAGACCTACGGCAACCAGGAACTGCTCGCGATCCAGGCTTCGGTCTACAAGTTCAGTCAGGAACTGGAGCTCACGTCGAAGGTCGTCGAGAAGGCCACCAGCGGCGTCAAGCAGACCATGCAGACCCAAGTCTGACCCGGCCCGCCAATCTCAGTCGAAAACACCCGCCATCGGCGGGTGTTTTTGTGATCAGTGACCGTCATCAAGCGTCCTCGGCAGCGGCGCGCAACGGGCGCTTGCTCAGGTCTTGAGGCGTTCGAGGGCTGCTTTGGCGATGCCGGCTTCGGCGGCTTCGGGGTGGTCGCGGACCAGGCGCTCGTAGATGACCCGTGCCTGCTGGGCGTCGCCCAGGTGGCGCTCGGCCAGCTCGCCGGCCTTCAGCAGGGCACCTGGAGCCTGCACCGTGTCGCCGAACTCTTCACCCACCCGCTGGTAGCGCCAGATGGCGCCCTGCCACCGCTCACGCGATTCATAGAAGTGGGCGGCGTAGAGGTCGACTTCGGCCAGACGGCTGCGGGCGCTGCTGCGCAGGGTGCGAACCTCGGCGGCGCGGGTGTCGTCGGCAAAGCGGCTCAGAAATTCATCGCACGCGCGAATGGCGTCCTTGGCTGACGATTGGTCCTTTTCGGTGGCGTTGACGAAGGGCAGCCAGGCGACGTTGTTTTCGATGGAGCGGCTATGGCTGACAGCGACGCGGTAGGTCGCGTAGGCGACCTCTTCGTGGCGTGGGTGAAAACGCACAAAAATGCGATAGGCGTCGGCCGCCTCGAGCCACTTCTCACGCTCAAAGTGGGTGTCGGCCATGCGCAGCTCGGCGAGGACGGCGTACTTCGAGTACGGGAACTTGTTTTTGACCAGCTCGAAGTATTTGACGGCCTCGTTGAAGCGCTCGCTCTTGAAGGCGGCTTCGGCGGCGTCGAAGTTTTGGCGGGCGGTGTCTTTCTGGTCGACCTCGGTGTCCTGGAGGTTTGTCTCAAACGCCGTGCACGCCGACGAACCAGCGACAGGCGCGCCCGACACCGCCAGCGTCAACACCAGAAAACACCGACCTCGCACCGTCATGGGCGTTGGGTACACGACCGTGGCAGGGGAGGCGAGGTGGTTCTGCC
>CAJBHN010000740.1 GCA_903952805.1 uncultured Myxococcales bacterium
CCGTGGAACGGGCCCGGCAACTCGGCATTCCCGTCCGGCAGGTCGATCTGGACACCATCGACGCCTTGGCTGGCGGCCGCGAGCAGGGGACGGCCCAGGGGATTGTGCTCTCATGTGGTCCCTTCCCCTACATCTCGGTCGATGAGTTGGACAAAGCCCCCCGGGTCACCCTGGCTCTCGACGGCGTCGAAGATCCCCGCAATTTCGGCGCCGCCGCCCGCGCCGCCTACGCCCTGGGCGCCGAATTGGTGGTCGTGCCGTCGGATCGGGCCGCCGCAGCGACGGCAGCCGCCATCAAGGCATCCGCCGGGGCTTTGTGCCGCATACCGGTGGCCCGCGAGATCAACTTCCGCCGCGCCCTCGACGTTCTCAAAGAAAAGGGTGCCTGGATTGTCGGGGCCGAAGCCGACGGCGACCGCGCCCCCTGGGACGTCGACACCGCCGGCCAGGTCGTCATCGTCGTCGGCGGCGAGGATCGTGGCCTGCGGCGCCTGACCCGCGAAGCCTGCGACTTCGTCACGGCCATTCCCATGGCCGCCGACGACATGAGCCTCAACGCCGCCGACGCCGCCGGTTTGCTGTTGTACGAGGTGCTTCGCCAGCGCCGAACGGCGAAGCGGTCTTGAGCACTCCGCTCTGTCCTGCTAGCCAGTCTGAGTTTCCGCGCGATCTCGCGCCGAGTGGTCCTTACGGACAAGGGTGAACGTCATGGCTTCCGCATCCAAGCAGACCGAAATTGTCCGTCAACGCAAGCGCCGCATGGCCGGCAAGGCCTCCAAGAACGCGCGCCGCACCAGCGGCACGTCCAAGACCCGTGAAGAGCTCTTCAAGGTCCAGGCCTGAGCAGCCAGCCACCGCTGGTTCGAGGTTTGTCGAGCAGGGCGCCCCAGTGGCGCCCTTTCTCGTTTTTCATCAGGGGTCAGCCAGTCTGGCGTCTCGCGACGATGCCATGGCGCCGTTGGCCCACCGCTGGGATACGGTGCGGGCATGCAGCGCAGCAGTCGGCTCGCCCTCAAGATTCTCTTCGGCAACGCCATCACGGTGGTGGCCGCCATCGTGTTGTATGTCGCCGTCAACGTGACGCTGAACGAGCAGGAGCACCTGCGCCTGGCGCCCCTCGTCACTTTTTCCGGGTTGCTCACCTCCATCGCGCTGGCTCTGAGCTTTGTGTACGCGCGCAGCCTTACGCGAAACCTGGAAACCCTCTACAAGTCGGCGACGTCGATCAGCCAAGGTGATTTGTCGACGCTGGTCCACTTTGAGGTGCCAAGCCAACTGCCCGACGAAGTCGACAGCCTCGCGGGCGCCATCAACCACATGCTGGAAAACCTGCGCGAACTCGTGCAGCGGCTGCAGAACACCGCCCGGCACGTGGCATCGTCGGCCAACACCCTGTCGGCGGCGGCTGAGCGCGTGACGTCGACGAATACCGGCGTGGCCGGCAGCGTCGGCAACATCGCCCGCTCGGCCGAACTGCAACGCGAGCTGGTGTTGAAGGCGTCGACGTTGATGCAGCAGATCGCCGACGGCATCGACAAATCCGCCGCCGCCGCCGAAGCCGCCGCCCGCGCTGTCGCCGAAACCCACACCGCCGCCCGCACCGGCACCGAGGTCGCCAACCTCGCGGTTGAGCAGCTCCACCAGATCTTCGAACGGGTCGAACAGGCCAGCGTCCGCGTGTTCGCCTTCGGCGAAAAGAGCCAGGCCATCGGCAAGATTGTCGACGTCATCACGCAGATTTCCCAACGCACCAACCTGCTGGCCCTCAACGCCACCATCGAAGCGGCCCGCGCCGGCGAATACGGCCGCGGCTTCGCCGTTGTCGCCGACGAAGTGCGCAAGCTGGCCGAGAGTTCAGGTCGCTCCGCCGATCAAATCACCGTGTTGTTGAGCGACCTCAAAGGCGACGCCGAAGCGGCCGTGTCGGGCATGAGCGAGAGCACGAACGATCTCAAGGAATCACGCGAAGATTTGCGGTCGATCATTCAGTCCCTTGACGGGATTGTGGCCTCCGCCCTCCGCGGCGCCGAGAAGGCCGAAACCATCGCCAAGAGTTCGTCGGGTCAATTGCGCGGCAGTCAAGAGATGGTGCAGGCCATCGGACACCTGGCAGACCTGGCCCGCCAAAACGCATCGTCGACGGAAGACGTCCAAAAAGCCGTCAGCGGTCAAACGATCGTCATGGAGAAGTTGTCGTCGTCGGCTCTCGAGCTTTCGAACATCTCCCTCGAACTCGAAGAGGTCGTGAGCCGCTTCCGGCTTGAGCGCGACGTCGATGTCCGGGGCATTGAGTCATCGCGCCCGCGCATGGGCAGCTCGATGTGACGACCAAAACGACGTTGACGACCGGCGTGCCCAACATGGAGCGAGCGCTTTGCCTGCTCTTTCGTGCCGGGGGCGAGCGCTTCGCGATCCGCGCCGCCGACGTCCAGAAGGTGACGCCGGCGGGCCAACTCTCACGCCTGCCGTTGCTGCCGCCGGCGCTGCTGGGCATCACCCAATTGCGCGGTCGGGTCGTCACCGTCGTTGACGCTGCCGCGCTCTTGTCCGCTGGCCGATGCCTCCATACCGTTGACGCCCGGCTCCTGATTCTTGAACGACCCGTGCGCCACCTGGGTTTGCTGGTCGACGCGGTCGACGAAATCGAGTCCCTGCGGCTGCCAACCGACCTGAGTCAACTTGCCCGGGCCGGACGTCGTGCCCTGCGCATCGCCCAACACAAGGGACGAGCCCTGCCCCTTGTCGACGTTGCAGCCCTCGTTGATCAGGCCAACTCCCTCATCGAGTGATGATCAGCGCACACGAATGGTGACCTGGGTTCGCTCGGCCCTGACACTGATGATCGACGAAAACGGAATAATCAGTTGCTCGTCGCCGAGCATTTTGATCGCAAGGTAGTTCTCCCCGACGTCGCCGATCGTGTAGCGCGAATCCTGCAGCTTCTCCGGCCCGGGGCCAAGGATCAGCAACTTGCGGTCAGGGGTGGCCTCAAGCAGCACCTGCTGCAGCGATCGAGCTTTTGTGGGTGCGACCATTTTGTGATTTTGCCACGTTCGGGTCGACGACAGCCGAAGAAATCACCACGTCGTGACGCTGCACGATTCCCCATGAACCACGCCGCTGCCGTTGGTCATCCGAACGCGGCAGGCCGCCACGGTGCGGGGATCGCGGATTGACGGGTGGGGCGTCAAACGATGCAATGACAGGGTGTCTGACGTCGTCATCCCACCCCTTGTCGCCACGGATCCCGCCGAACCCCTGACGCTGTCGGGCACCCTGAAGGACCTGGTCGCCCTGGGGAAACCCGGCATCACCTCCATGGCAGCCATCGTCGGCGCTGGTACGTGGCTCTTGGCCGCCCCATCCCTCGACCCCGCCAGCCTGCTGCGCGGGTCGCTGGGTATCCTTGGTGTCACCCTGCTGGTGATGGGCGCCGGCGCCCTCAATATGCTTATCGAGCGCGACGTCGACGCTCTGATGAGCCGCACCCGCAACCGCCCCCTGGCTGCGCGCCGAATGTCGCCCATCGTCGCCCTTGTGGCAGGCCTCACCATGGTGATGGCGGCGCTGCCCCTCCTGGCCCTGCAGGGCAACACGCTGACCCTGGGCCTCGGACTGTTCAGTCTGTTTTTGTATGTGCTGGTCTACACGCCCATGAAAAGGACCAGTGCCTGGTCTCTGATGGTCGGCGCGGTCCCGGGCGCCATGCCAGCGCTGATGGGGGGAACGTTGGCCGCCGGCCGCCTGGAGGTTGCCGGTATCGCCATGTTCGCTGTCGTGTTCCTCTGGCAACTGCCGCATTTTCTGGCCATCTCATTGTACCGTGAGTCCGAATATGTGGCCGCCGGTCACAAGGTCGTCCCCACCGTCGTCGGCGTTGACACCACCAAGACCCTGATCATTGCCACCACGGCCCCGTTGGCCGCTCTCGGTGTCGCCTTGTGGCCACTGGGCATCGGTGGTCCTGTCTTTGCGTTTATCGCCTTGTTGGTTGGTGCCTGGTTCACCATGGTTTGCGCCCAGGGCTTTGCTGCCGGCGCCCGGAGCCGCGCCGACGACGATGCCTGGGCCCGCCGCGCCTTCATTGCCAGCCTGGTCTGGCAGACGGTGCTCTTTGGTGCACTGGCAGCCGACCGTGTCCTCTACGCGCTGTTTGCGACCCCCTCATGAACGAAGCCGCATGAACGAAGCCAACAGCAGCCCGTCGTCGACAGCCCCAGCCAAGACGCCGATCCACAAAAATCCGTTCGTCATCGCCTTCGTGGTCGGCGCGCTTTCGCTCATGCTCCTTCGCTTTGGCCTTCAACCGCTGACCCTGCGGGCCCCGCCCCCGGTGGCTTCGTTGGGCATTTGGCATCTGACCGATCAGGACGGCAAGACCATCAGCAATGAGACGCTCAAGGGGCAGGTCTGGATCGCCTCATTCTTTTTCTCGCGCTGCCCATCGATCTGCCCACCGCAACAGCAGGCGTTTTCCAACATCCTCACCCACGTCGACGACCTCCGCTCTCCCGAAAAGCCCCCAATCCGGCTGGTGAGCTTCAGCGTGGACCCCGAGTTCGACACCCCCGAGGTCTTGGCGGCCTACGCAAAAAAGAACGGCTGGCAGAATTCCCTGTGGTCCTTTGTCTCGGGCAACGAGGCTGACTTGAAGGAGCTGCTGGTGAAGCGAATGTTTGTTGAGGTCGGTGAGCGTCAACCGCTTCCCGGCACCGGCGACTTGTTCGACATCAGCCACACCGCTCGCTTTGTGCTGGTCGATCAAAACGGTGACGTGCGTGGCTATTGGCCAACCGACGACTTGGGACGGGGCAACCTCATCAACGCCGCCCGTCTCCTCTGGAAGCGCGGCCCACAGCCCTGACGACACCGTTCGCTGACGCTGAACTGCACCAAGCCCACGAGGAGTGCTGACATGTAGGCGTGCCACCGACACGACGCGGCGTGGTGGTGACTCGCGGGCGACGACCAAAGGAGCAGCCAAACTTGTTCCGACGGGACCGCTGCCTATATTGAGAGCAAGTGGTCATTGCGGTGGCTGCAACCAAGGAGCTTTTGTGACGACGAAGAAGAAAGAACGGCCGGACTTCAAGCCGCAGGACCTCCCGGGCGAGTTGCCCATCCTGCCCCTTCGCAACAGCGTGTTCTTCCCCGGCGCCGTCATGCCGCTCACCATCGGGCGGGCCAAGACGATCCGCTTGATTGAAGAGGCCACCCGTGAGGATTCCCTGCTGGGCATCATCACGCAGAAGGCCCCCGAGATCGACGACCCCGCCCATGAAGACTTGTACGAGATCGGCACCGCCGCCCGCATCATCAAGATGGCACGCACGGGCAAGGACGGTTTCAACATCGTCGTCGAAGGCATCGCCCGCTTCCGCCTGGATACCATCACCCAGGAAGAGCCCTTTTTCACGGCCAAGGTCACCGCGTTGCTCGACGAGGGCACCGGCGACGTCGAGGTCGAGGCCCTCGCCCACAATCTGAAGACCACGGCCCGCGAGGTCATCGACATGCTGCCGGAAATCCCGGTCATGGCGAAGCAGCTCCTTGAGAGCATCAATGCCCCGGGTCATTTGGCGGATCTGATTACCGCCAACATCGACGCCACCATCGAAGAGAAGCAGGAGATCCTCGAGGCCGTGCATCTCAAGGTGCGACTCAAGCGGGTCTTGGAGTTGTTGTCCCGCCAGTTCGAGGTGATGAAGCTCAGCAACAAGATCAGCTCGCAGGTCAAAGGCGAGATGAGCAAGACGCAGCGGGAGTATTACCTGCGTCAACAGCTCAAGGCGATCAAGGAGGAGCTCGGCGACAAGGAGGACGACGAAAACGGCATGGAGGACCTTGAGAAGCGCCTCCGCAACGCGAACCTCCCCGACGACGCCGAGAAGGCCGCCAACCGCGAGCTCAAGCGCATGAAGAACATGCAGCCGAGCCAGGCCGAATACACCGTCGCCCGCACCTATCTGGAGTGGTTGGCGGACTTGCCCTGGTCAAAGAGCTCCGTGGACAACCTCGACCTCAGCAACGCCGGTCGCCAACTTGATGACGACCACCACGGTCTTGCGAAGATCAAGAAGCGCATCGTCGAGTACCTCGCGGTCCGCAAGCTCAAGAGCGACATGAAGGGTCCCATCCTCTGCTTCGTCGGGCCTCCCGGCGTTGGCAAGACGTCCCTTGGCCATTCGATTGCCGATGCCCTGGGCCGGAAATTCCACCGCATCGCTCTCGGCGGCGTGCGCGATGAGGCCGAAATTCGTGGCCATCGCAGGACGTATATCGGCGCGTTGCCAGGTCGCATCATCCAGGGCCTCAAGAAAGCTGGCACCAACAACCCGGTCTTCCTGCTCGATGAAATCGACAAGTTGGGCCACGACTTCCGGGGCGACCCATCGTCGGCGCTGCTCGAGGTGCTTGACCCCGAGCAAAACACTACGTTCTCGGACCATTACCTCGACGTCCACTTCGACCTGAGCCGCGTGTTGTTCATCGCCACCGCGAACCAACTCGACACGATTCCGGCGCCGTTGCGCGACCGCATGGAAATCATCGAGGTGCCCGGCTACAC
>CAJBHN010000741.1 GCA_903952805.1 uncultured Myxococcales bacterium
ATCGACAGCTCGCTCGCCTCAGCCTTGCGCACCCACACTGCCCACTCTTGCCTGGTTCTCGGTTCCATCTCCACCTCGTGAGGGAGAGCTACCCAAGCAAGGGGCAACTGCCTCGACGGGGTTCACTGAACGGATACCCGGCAGGGACCTCAACGTGGACGAGCGCCGAACGAAGGTCGCCCAATGTGTGCAGCGCCTCGTCGTCCTTCGTCACGGTCGGCCAGGCGACAGCGCAGAGCGGGCGGCACGCGTCGTCGACGTGAACGACTGCAGGGTGTGTGCCGGCGATGACGTCGCCATTGACCTCTTGGAGCAAGGCGCCAAGGCGAAAGCCGAGCCCCCACCGCGCGAGTACGTCGCGGCCGAGGTTGACTGCCGTGTTTGTGCCATTGGCGGGGCCTTTCGCTTCAACGACCTGCCCGCGCGCATCGACCTCAATGGTCGCGTTGGTGCCTTCGTGCTCGACATGGAACAGGAACGCGCGACCATCGACAGCAGCCGCCGCTCGCACTGCGACGCAGTGATGCATGCGACTCCCCTCGTCGAACACGTCCGTGCTGTTTGCAAGGAACCGGACGCCTGGGCGTGTCGGCAGCGGCACGGGGGGCATCTTGGTCACGCGCTCAGGCGACGCTGGTCGTCCACGCGCCACGAGTTCGACGGTGCGACGGGCGAGCGAGGCGAGCCCACCCCCGCGAGGAACACTTGTGCCGCGTGCGAGGTACGAGCCCAGCAGGGCCGGCAGCGTCGGCTCGTCGCTGCTTCGGTCGAGGGCGCGCGCGAATGCCTCGATGCCTTCGTCGAGGTCTTCGACATCGAGGCGCTGGAGGAACGCCGAACGCGGCTCCAGTACTCCGCGCGGCTGCAGGCTGCCCGCGCGGCCGAAGCCGGAGAGCACCAGGAGATGACGATAGCTCTCGACGGGGCGAACGAGCGTGAGGAACTGCAAGGCGCAAAGCGCACCGTCGAGGCGGGCGTCGTCGGGCTCGATGTCCTCTTCGTACTCATCGTAGGAGGTGCGCGGATGGCGGGGATCAAGGGCGTCGCCAGGGAGAGCGCGCTCGACGAAGTTGAAACGCTCGATGGTAACGTTCACTGCTCGCGGCACGCGCGTGACGCCTTCGGGGCAGAGCAAATGCCGCCAGCGCGATACAATGTCGATTTGACGTGCCAGCGACCACGGCTCCCACACATCCCGCGACCGGTTCCCGAGGAGAGGGACCCTTGCCAATACCGCGCGTGCCGCTCGAAACCGCAACGCGTCATCGAGCAACCAAGGTGTCCGCAGAAACGCCGGCGTACCGCACACGACAAGCGCTTGGCGCATTCGCCGCGACGAGACGAGCGGCGCACACGCAGGATTCAGGCGGGTCGCGCGCTCCGCCCACATGCGCCACAGCAGACGCTTCACACGCGATACCGACGCAACGTCGACCACATCGCGGGCGAAGAAATCGGGGGATGGCGCCCGCCGCTGCACTCTGGCGACAGCGGCGGCGCTAAAACGCGTGGCGGCTCGGGTTAAACCACTGCCCGTCGCGGGCAGTACGGTGCGATCCCTGCCGACGGTCACACAAAAGCCGTCGTCGAGAATCTCGACGCGCGCGGTGCTCCCGCGTTGCCTGGGGACAAATACCGTGTCGCCGTCGACGATCAGTTCACACGGCCGATGCTGCATTGCCAAAGTCTGCCCGAAATCCTGTGTAGCGCTCGCCGGCCAACGGGGCGGCTGCGGGACCGCGTCAGAACGCGCCAGTCCGACGAGGAAGGTGAGACACCACATCGACGTCGGAGCGTGCGCTGAACGGACGAAGTGAGGTTGATCCGGTTTGGTAGACACCCGAACACAGCCGACGGGGCTGTAGGAGACAGGGATGTCCAAGAGCAACAAAAGAGTCCGAAGGTCGTTCACGGCCGAGTACATAGCGCAGGCCGTCGAGCTGGTGCGTGCCGGCGGGAAGTCGGCCGGCCAGGTGGCCACGGATCTCGACCTTGCGGGGTCTGCGCTCCGCGACTGGGTGAAGCAGGCTGATGACGTGGCGAGGACGGGGAAGCTGGTTGACGAGGATGAACGCGCCGCGCTGAAACGGCTGCGTGAGGAAGTTCGCGAG
>CAJBHN010000742.1 GCA_903952805.1 uncultured Myxococcales bacterium
CTCTCATGGCGCAGTTGCCCCAGCTCAGCGGCCAACGACGTCAACGCCGGGGACAACGCTGCCGACATCGACGGCACCGACGACGATAGCGCCGACGATAGCGACGACGCCAGCGATGACGACAGCGATGACGACAGCGTCTCGCCGAGCGCCGTGGGCAGCGACGACGCCAGCGACTTCTCCAGCTGGGCCATGGCTGCTTGCAGGCTCCGAGCGTCCTCACTGGACGATTGACGCCACGCCGTGTGCAGTGCCGTCGCCGCCTGGTGGATGGCGTTTGCCGTCTGGGTCGCAATGGCATTTCGGTGCACCACGTCGTCGGCGCGCTGCTGGGCCACCGTCGCCTGGGTGTGTTGCGCCGTCGAGATTTGGGCCTGCGCCGCCTCGTTGATGCTGCTGGCGATGCCCTCGACCCGCTGGGTCAGATTGGCCAGCGTGCCGGCCACGCGGGTGGCGGGGTCGTTGCTGTCGCCCTGCAACTGCAGCCGTTCGAAGTTCTTTTTGATGTCTGCCCAGCGGGCACTCTGCTCGGGGCTCATGCGCCCGCGCAAGTCGGCGAGCTTGAGCATGTTGGCTTCGGCTCCCGATGTCAGAGTCTGGCTCTCGCCCCTGTAATGGTCGTCGATGAGGCGTTCGAGTTCATCGGGCGTCATCACCGAGACGACGCCGGCGGCCATCTTGGCCATGTTGCGATAGCTGCCCTGCAGCTTGAACGGCGGCTCGGTGCGGAAACGTTCGTCGACGGCGGCGCTCTGGATGTAGGTCGCATTGACCTTGAGCAGCACCGCCTGCACCTGCAGCAGCATCTTCATCACGCGCACGATTTCGTCGATCTCGGCGCCCGAGTAGCCGTGCTTGAGGTCGCT
The DNA here is from genome assembly GCA_903952805.1 of uncultured Myxococcales bacterium. GTDB lineage: Bacteria > Myxococcota > UBA727 > UBA727 > VGSZ01 > VGSZ01. The sequence goes on from CAJBHN010000742.1 coordinate 867, forward strand.
GGTGGCCACGGGTTCACCCAGGGCGACGCGCAGCAGCAGGTGGACGTCGGCGGGATCGCGGCCGGCCAGGGGCTGCGTCGTCGAGTTGGCGGTCAGCGCATTTTCGACGAACGACAGCGCGAACAAGTCACCGCGACCGCCGGTGATGTCGCCGAGGTTGTAGGTGTCGGCGCGGTTGGCGAGCATGTCTGGGATTCGGAATTTGTCGCCCGTCTCGGTGTACGGATTGCCCGCCATGCAGACGACGAAGCGCTTGCCACGCAGGTCATAGGTGCGTGTCTTGCCTCGCCACACGCCTTCGACGCGGCGGGTGCCGTCGCACAGTGAGATGAATTTTTGCAGGAATTCCGGCGAGGTGTGCTGGATGTCGTCGATGAGCACCAAGACATTGTTGCCGAGCTCGAAGGCAAAGTTGAGCTTTTCGACCTCCTGGCGTGACGTGGCATCGGGGGCTTCGGCGGGGTCGAGTGACGTCACCGCATGGCCCAGGGAGGGGCCGTTGACCTTGACGTAGAACAGCCCGAGGCGCTGAGCGACGTACTCCATCAACGTCGTCTTGCCGTAGCCGGGGGGCGAGATCAGCAGCAGCATGCCCATCAGGTCGGCCCGCTTCTTGTCGCCCGCTGCCCCCATCTGCTTGGCCAGGTTGTTGCCGACGAGGTGCAGGTAGACCTCGTTGATCAATCGGTTGCGCACGAAGCTCGACAGCACCTTGGGTTGGAACTCGGCGATGCGGAGACTGCGTCGCCGCTCGTCAATGAGTTCGTGGCGACGAGACTTCAAGCGCAAGAAGCGCGGCACGCGCCGCGACGCGAATCGACGAAGGCGGGGCAGCATGTCGTCAAGGCGGACGTCCATCGTGCGGTCGACGATGCGGGGGTGGGCCGAAAACAGTCCAGATACCGACAGCGACGACTGGGAAGCCGACAACACCCGTCGCACGCGTCCGCGAGTGACGATGTGGACGCCTGCCTCAAAGAGGGCGGGCGTGGCTCGACCGATGGCGCCGTTTGGGTCGGCGTCGTCAGCAATGGAGCGCAGCCACGCCAACGCCAATGCAAGGCCCTCAGCGACGTCCTTGTGCAGTCCCTTGAGGTCGGCCTCGAAGCTGTCGCGCTCTCCCGCTTTGTCGAGGGTGGCAAAGAGTTCGTCAGTCAGCAGCGAAGCATCGCTGGAGAGCAGCAACTCGGGTTCACCAGCGCCGTAGCCGATCTCGTCGACCAAGGCCGTCGCTGCAGCAAGCACGTCGTCGCGTTCGAGCGTCACCGCGTTGCCCGCGAGCGTTGGCAGGCGCTCGGCCATCGAATCGGCCAGGGCCGCGACCCGTTCACGGGCGGCGACGCTGTCGGGGAAGCGGGCCAACAGGCGCGCCGTTCCACGCACGCGGGCGGTGATGGCGTCGCGGTCATACTCGTCGAGGAAGGCCCAAAATAGAGCGGCCAGAGCCCGGGCGCGTGGACTGTGGGACAGCTTGCCTGCCTGCCGACGCAGGTTCAGCAGCGCGTCAAGAATGGCGGTGGCATCACTGTCGTGCACGCCCCGTTCGTACCCCTCATCATAGCGGGCGCGGGCCACGTTGGCGACGATGGCCATCAACCCACCGTCGTGTAAGCGGGCCTCTTCAAGCGCCTCAAGGCTGGCGGCGCCGGGCAGGGCATCGAGGGCACCAAACAAGACGGTAGCGGCGAGGTATTCGGCGCGAGCGACGGTGCCGTCTTCCGAAACCAGCGTGTCGTCCCACAGGTCGCGCAACTCGTTCATGACGCCATCGTCGATGTCTTCGAAGTACTCCGTGCCCGTCAGATGCAAGGACAGTGTGGTGGCGCCGTCGGGGCCGGGACGGGGGAGCATCGTCAGGTCAAAGGCCTGCTTGTTGACGGCAAATTGGTGCTGACCCAGCTGGATGAGGTCGCCGCCACCTTTGTAGATGTCGACCTTGTCGCGCAGGGTACGGGTGGCGTCTTCGCGGGTGGCCTTGAGGCGCGCCAACACCTCCTCGGACTTCATGCTGTCGCCGAGGGCGACCAGGTCGCGAGCGATGCCTCGGCACTTGTCAATCATCGGATCGGCGGCGAATGCTGCATTGAGTTCGTCGATGGACTTCATCGACGACGCGCGTCGCTTGACGCCATCGAGAATGCGTTCTGCCGACGCCAACAGATTTTGGGCACGACGGTTGCGCTCGTCGAGCAATTGCTGCTTGCGGGTATTGAGGATCTCGAAGATTTCCTCGCGCTTGGCGGTCAGCTCAACGAGGTAGTCGGTGAATTCGGCAAAGCGGCCCTCCAAGTCTTCGATGCCAACCAAGAGCCTCGCCAGCTCCTGATCGGTGCGCTCAGGCGTGTCGCACATCGACAATGCGCTCTCAATGGCGGAGCCCATCAGCCGCATCTGGGCGGCGAATTCCGCCGAGCCCTCGGTCAACAACAGCTTTTTCTTTTGCGCCTCAAGCACGGCGCGCCCGCGGTTGAGCTTCGACAGCATCGCCGCGATGCCCTCCAGCATGGCGGTGCGGGCGTTGGCATCGTCGATCTTCAGCTGGCCTGTGATCTCCATCAGCAGCTGCAGGCCCTGGGTCGACTGCGCCAACTCATCAATGAGCGCGGTGACCGCGGCAGCACGTACAGCCTCTGCGGCCCGTCCCATGACGTCGTCGTGCTGTTTTTCGTAGGGAGCGAGGGCGCCCTCGCCCATCAGAAAACGCCCCGCGCGTTCGGTCACCTCGTCAAACCGTGCGCCGCACTCCTTCTCGAGCAGTTCGACTCTGGCGAGGTCGATGTAGCGTTCCTCCTTGAGCGTGATGAGGTGGCCACGCTGGCCGCGCAGCCTCCCCATCAGCTGCACGAAGGGATCGATGGATGAAAACGAATCCAAGCGCATGTCGAGGAAGATGGCCTTTTGGGCCTCCTCGGCCTTGCGAAGGGCCTCAACCGCGGCGGCCTGGATGGCCAGCACTTTTTCGAATTCGTCGACGACCAGCTCGCTGGTCTTATGGACTTCGATGAGTACGGTGCGCAGGTCGTGGGCTTCGTCGTGATTGGCGAGCCACGGGTAGGCGTCGAGGACGCGCACGGTCTGGGTGATCAGGTCTTCATAGTTGCGCAGCGTCGGGCGGCTGGAGCCAATCATCCGGCGTATGGTCTGCACATCAGAGATGGCGCGAACGGCTTCGGGGTTGCCGGTCTTGAGCAGCAACGAGCCCTGAAACTTCGACGTGGAGCGTTGCTGCAACGACATTTCCGTGGACAGAAACGGCGTCTGCCAGATGCGAACCGGATGCAGTCGCGTGGGTTCCTCGCTCTCAGCACGGAAGGCGACCAAGGTACCGTCGTCGTAGAGAGACCAGCCGTGACACACGATGGGGGCCCGCACCTCCTTGTCGATCAGGTTGTAGGGCAGCAGGATTCGGCGCCCGGTCTTGCTGTCGTAAAAGACGTACATGACGTCTTCGCCGTTGTCGGATTTGATGGCGCGATAAAACGTCGAAGTTTGGGCGCCGTCGACGTCAAAAGTCTTCACCTCGCCGGTCGTGAGCGCGAAGCCACCGGGAAAAATAATCCCGTGGTCTTCGGGCAACTCGACGCAGCTGCCGGCGATGGCGTCGATGCGGACGCACTCCTTGGTGCGGGAATTAAAGACAATGTGGCGCCAGGCTGTTTCGCGAAACGGCAAGATGCGAAGCAGGATGAGCGAGCCGACGCGGGCAAAATAGAACTGGGCGTCGTCGAGGCTTTGGTTTTTGTCGTCGACAGGTTCAGCGTAGATGCCGCGGCCCACGGCGGTATTGTTCTCGACCTTGATGGTCAGGTCGCCGCCCATGGTCTCGACGAAGATCTCGTTCAAGATGTTCACGTGGGGGTGCTTGCCGGTGACGTAGTCGTCGCGGGTTGCGCGCGTCCACTCGAAGGAATGGGTCGGCGGAAAGCGGTGGTCCTCGGTGCCGCGAGCGTCGATGTAGCGGATGTCTCCCTGGGCAGAGACCGCCCATCGCAGCACCTTGACGTCGCGCTCGTTCGTGCCGACCTGGAACACCGCCAGCAAGCGACCGGTCTCCGTCATGCGCAGCTGCGAGACGGTGGCGTCCTTGTAGTACCGGTAGATCTCTTCAAAATCCTTGCGGAACTGCGGGTCGCGCAGAAACGCGGTCTCTGGCGGCGCGCCATCGCCGTCGATGGGCATCGGGTCGAGCAGGAAGGTGCCGTCGTCCTGGCGCTGGCAGTGGTGCAGGGCGAACACGTCCTCGACGCGCGTCGTGGTCCGCAAACCGATGAACACGTTGTAGGCGAAAAACAGCTTTCCGCCGACGTTGATGATGTCTCTGGGGACGCAGTTGTTCTCGGTGCGGATGCGCTCGTTGCTCAAGATCGCGAGCGTGCTGGCCCCAAAGACCTCCAGCCGCCGCGCGTTGAGCTGGCCGACCCTCTGGCCAAGAACCTTCGCCTGCTCGTCGAGGCGAGCCTTGATGAGGCCGTAGGCGCTGCCGTCGATCTGGGGGGCATCGTCGGCGGAAGGAGCAACGGCAGAGGAGGCGGTCGTCGACGTCATGGGGCAGACCCTGCCCCGGATGGCCGTCATTCCTCAAGTCACGCCGTCAGAAGCTCGCTTCGGCGCCGAACACCGGCAGGATCGGCAGGCCGGGGAAGCCCTGAATTCTCGTAAAGTCATAATTATACGAAAAGAATTCGTAGTTCTGTTGGTTGGTCGCGTTTTGCAGGTCCAGGTAGAGGCCCAGGGCCCAGGTGTCGAACACGATGCGCTTGTCGATGCGGACGTCCAGCTGCACAAACGGTGGCAAACGCTGGCTGCGGACGGCTTGATTGACGCGCGCATAGCGGCTGTCGTCGGCGTCGAAGACACCCCCCTGGGCGAGGGTGGCCGGATTGCCGGTGACGTAGCGAAAGGCAGCGCCGACCTCGAAGCCGAGGGGGACCTGGGCGCTCATGGCGACGGAGAAGTTGTGCGTCTGGTCGAAGTCGGTCGAGCGCCAACGGGTGGCTTTCGCGCCCTCGATGCCCTCGGGTTTGAGGCGACGTTCCTCGCTGCGCATCAGCGTGTAGCTGACCCAGCCAAAGACCCCCTGATCGAGGCGCTGGCGGATGAGCAGCTCGGCGCCATAGGCCCTCTCAAGGCCGATGGCCTGGACCCGGGGAGCGCCGGTGGCGACGAAGCGGGTCGGCGTGCCGGTGACTGGCTCGGCGAGGTCGTTGGCGTTGCGGACAAAGAGCTGGGCGTCGACGTCAAGCGACCGGGTCAGCCAGGTCTCGATGCCAAGGCCTCCTTGCCAGCCATACTCCAGCGGCAAGTCGGGGTTGCCCGCCTTCTTGGCCATGAAGAAGGGAGACGTCGTCTGGTGGTAGAGGCCAATATTGCCCTTCACCGTGGTGAACGGCAGCAGCGCGGCCCGCAAAGCGAAGCGGGGATCAAAAGCCGCCCGGGTCTGATCGTAGTACGTCCACAGGTCGGCTCGACCGCCCATCAAAAAGGTGACGGCGCCGACCGCGACGTCGGTGTCGATATAGAAACTCGTACTGGTGCCAAAGACCCGGTCGGTGGTCAGGAAGCGAGGCGGGTCGCTGGTGACCGGGCGGGGAAACAAGCGCTCGTCGGGCAGGAAGAACGGGAGGTCCACCGTCGAGGTGAAGTCCGCGTAGCTGTCGTCGGTGCCAAGGGCGATGCCGAGGCCCGCGACGGGCCTGAATGCCACTTCGGCCCTCAACCCCGTCCGCTGGATGTCGAGGCGGAACTGGGAAATGTCGAAGCGGTTTTCGCTGTAGGTGGTCTCGACAATGGGGGACACAAACGCCTTGACGACGGGCTCGCCGGCGTCGTTGCTCTGGGTCGATCGCAGCCGCCACACCGGATTCAGGCGGTGAAAGCCGGTGGTGATGCCGACCTTGGACGGGGCCGCCGGCCCGAGTTGACTGGCGTCGAGGGCGAAATCGAGGGTGTCGTGGGCGCCGAACAAGCTGACGCTCAGGGCCTGGTTGAATCCCGGCAGCGGCGGCAACTTCCACAGGATCTTGCCCTGATAGTCCGCGTAGCGAGGCGCAAGGGTCAGCAGGTTGATGGTGTTGTCAGACACCAGCCGCGTGACGACGTCGCCGGCGTTGAGGATTTCGGCGACGTAGCTGGTGCGGCCGGCAAAGAAGCCCGACACCTTGCCGTCGGCGGTCAGCGGGCCCTCCAGGCGAAACGATGTGGCCAGCAGGTCGACCGTGGCCTTGCCGCTCCAGGCATCGGCGGCGGGATCCTTGGTGACGACGTCAATGGCGCCGGCGATGGCGCGGCCAAAGCGTGCACCTTGGCCACCCGGGTAGAATTCAAGGCGGTCCACGATGTCGGTGTTCAGCACACTGGGGCCAGCACCAAGGTGAAACAGGTAACGGGTCAGGTGGCCGTCAATGAGGACGGTGCTGTCTTCGGGGGAGCCGCCGCGGACGAGGACGGCACCGAGCCCAAATGGCGCTCGCGACACCCCGGGCATGCGCTGGACGACACGAATGGCGTCACCGAAGGTGCCAGGGACTCGCGAGAGTTCCTTTTGCGTCAACACCCGTTTGGTGACTTCACGCTGAGTGCGTCGCTCGCTGATGACGAGCTCGTTGCGTGCCGACAGCGTGCGTTCGAGATAGACGACCACATCGGTGACGTCGTTGGCGCGTTTGTCCTCAAGCACCACGCGGCCAGCGCCGTAGCCGGCGGCATCCACCAGCACGACGACCCGCCCTTCGGGTGCGCCGCGCAGGCTGAAGTCGCCGCTCTCGTCGGTGACGGCTTCGAGGTCGGTGCCTTCGACGCTGACGATGGCGCCCGTGACCACGCCAGGTTCGGCGGCGACCTTGACGCGTCCCGTCAGGTTGACCGGCGCGGTGGCCTTCGCCGCCGACAGGGCCCGCGCCTCGTCCTCAGCCAGCAGGCGCTCTCGTTCGACGGCGTCGATGGTGAAGTTCAGGGTATAGGCGAAGCGGATGGCAATGGGCTGTTGTTCCCCGTCGTCAAAGACCTCACGGGCTGGCAGCAGGACGAAGTTGCTCAAGGCCCCGAGTGCGGCCCAACCAAGGCGGGCGTCGGGGGCGTCGGTGATGGCCACGCGCAGGATGGTGCCGTCGTCAGCGAGGTCAACGTCCATCGTGACCGCGCCGGAGACGCCCTCGCGGAAGGCGTCTGCGGGGTAGACGACGTCGGCTTCAGCGACCAACTCGGGTGGGGCGATGGTTGAAGGCCGCGGTCCGGCCGGCGCGATGCCTTCGGTCGGCGTTGGTGCGCTTCCCTGGGCGCCGACGACGTCGGCGAACAACAGGGACAGATAGAGAAGCAGCGCGCGCATGACCGGTGTCTGCATCGGGTTCGGTGTCACCGCAACGCCGCTGCCGGATTTTTTGTCACAATGTCAAAAGCCGCAAGGGAATCGACGTCGGGGCTCGTTTGCTTTAGAGACCATCCAGGAATCACACCATGCGCACCATTCGACTCGCACTCCTCGTCGCCATTGCCCTCGCCGCCAGCCTGGGGTGCAAGCCCGACCTCATTGCCGGCACCCAGGTGGAAGACACCCAGGAAAACCGCGACGTCTTGGTGTTTCTGACCCGGTACCAGTCCGCCATGCAGACGCGGAAGGCCGACGACGTCCTCAAGCTGTGTGCTGCTGATTATTACGAGACCAACGGCAACGACTCCCCCACCGACGACTACAACCTCGACGGGCTGCGGACCAAGCTCACCGAGCATTTTCAGCGCACCAAAGAAGTCGTGCTTGAGGTCTACGTGCAGCAGATCGAGCGCGACGACCAGGGCATCGTGCGGGTGGCCTACCGGTACAACACCCGCGCGCTGGTGGCGTTCCCGTCTGGTGAAAAATGGTTGACGGCCACCGAGGTCAATCGCATCAAGCTGCGCCGCATCGAAAACGACGACGTCGGCTATCGCATCCTGTCCGGCCTCTGAGCGCGCAGCGATGTGGCGACCAGGCCGCGATGGCCTGGCTGCATTTGGCATGGTTCAGTGCCAGGCTCCGCGTCGGAGACGACCGTCATGAGCAGCCCGTCGCAGATCGCCCACCAGAGTTCCGACCTGAAAGCCCGACTTCCCACGCTGACACTGGCTGAACTCGAGCAGTTGGTCCGGCACCACAACGCGCGGTACTGGGACGTTCACGATCCAGAGATTGACGATCCCACCTTCGATGCCCTCGTCGAGGTGCTGCGCGACAAAGCACCGGCGTCGGCCGCGCTGCAGGAACTCGGGGCCGCGCCCAAGAAGGCGGGCAAGGCTGGCTTCGGCGACATCGTGCACAGCCGGCCGATGCTCAGCCTCGAGAAGTGCTACGACGACGACACGCTGCTGAAATGGGCGGGCTCGTTCAAGGGCCCCATCATGGTGACGCCCAAGATTGACGGCCTCGCGTGCTCCCTGCGCTACGACGAACGGGGGCGCCTGGTTATCGCTGGCACTCGCGGTGACGGTCGGACCGGCGACGCCATCACCGACAACGTCAAAGGTATTGCCGAGGTCCCGCGCCAGTTGACCTTGCCTGCTGGCGTGGTCGGTGGCGTCGAGGTGCGCGGCGAAGTCTATATGCGCGTCTCGCGCTTCAACGCCCACTACCGGGACAAATCCAATCCGCGCAACCTCGCCGCCGGCGCGTTGAAAACCAAAGATCCCGCCGAGAGCGCCGCCTACGGCTTGAGTTTCTTCGCGTACGACCTGCTCGACGCGGGCTGCGCCACCGAGGCCGACAAGCGCCGGGTGCTTGAGAGCCTTGGCTTCAAGCTGCCGCCGGGAGAACTCGTGGCCGAGCGCGACGCGTTGCCGGCGACGTTTCGGCGCTTCATCGACGTCTGCCAGGCGATGGACACCGAGACCGACGGCGTCGTCATGAAGGCTGACAGCGTCTTTGAACAAGACCGCCTGGGGTCCACCGCCCACCATCCCCGCGGTGCGCTGGCGTACAAATTCCAGGGTGAGAGTGCGCATACGGTGGTGAAGGCCATCGAGTGGGGCGTGGCCCGCACGGGCGTCGTCACACCCGTGGCTGTCGTTGACCCGGTCTTTGTCTCTGGCGTCACCGTCACGCGCGTCAGCCTGCACAACGCCGGCTACGCCAGGAAGCTCGGGGTTGGCGTGGGTGCCCGCGTTGACATCGTTCGCCGCGGCGGTGTCATCCCCCACGTCGAGGCGGTGTTGTCGCCGCCGACCGAGCCGTTGACGGTGCCGTCGACCTGGCCGGGGCGCGATGGCGTCATCGACGTCGTCATGGTCGCCGACTTCGCGATGTTGAAGCAACCCGAGCGCTGCATCGACGTCGTGGTCTCCCGCGTGGCTCATTTCACCAGGGTCACCGACATCACGGGCTTTGGCGACAAACGCTTGACCCAGCTCGTCGACAAGGGGCTGGTGACGACGCCGGCGGACCTTTATCGCCTCGACAAGGCGACCTTGGCGGGCCTCGACCGCATGGGCGAGACCAGCGCCCAAAACCTGCTCGACCAGATGGCTGCTCGTCGTCAGCTGACCCTGCCGGTGTTTCTGACGGCGCTGGGCATTGATGATCTGGGCCCCACCGTCGCCGAGGCGATTGTCGCGCACTTTCACAGCCTCGAGGCCCTGCGCACGGCCAGGCCCGAGGCGTTTGTTGATGTTCACGGCGTCGGTGGCACCACGGCCGACAGCATCGTCAATGGTCTGCGTCAGTTGGCGCCGGTCATCGACGCGCTGCTGAGCGAGGTCACCATCGTGGAACCCCGGATGGTCGAGGACACGGGCTCGGGTCTGTTTGGCCGCAGCGTGGTGTTCACGGGCACCATGGCGCTGATGGATCGAAAGACGGCCCAGAAGAAGGTGCAAGCCCTCGGCGGCAAGACGCCGTCGTCGGTGACGGCGGACCTTGACTATCTGGTGATTGGTGACGACGGCTCGGCGTTGCTCGGTGGCGGTGAGAAGTCCACCAAGCACAAGGCGGCCGAGAAGCTGCAGCAAAAGGGCTCACCGGTGCAGATCATCACCGAGACCGCCTTCGTTGCCATGCTCGGTGAGCAGCGGTGACGGCATGCTGACGGCGTCGTCACTGCTGGTGCTGTGGACGTTGATTTCGTCGTCGTCATCGTCATCGTCGTCGTCGTCGTCGTCGTCGTCGTCGTCGTCGTCGTCGTCGTCGTCGTCGTCGTCGTCGTCGTCGTCGTCGTCGTCGTCGTCGTCGTCGTCGTCGTCGTCGTCGTCGTC